>JACQAG010000007.1 GCA_016195085.1 Pseudomonadota bacterium
CAAGGATGCAAAGGGACGCTATCTGGGCTGCAACAGCCAGTTCTGCGCCATGCTGGGTTGGAACCAGGGCGAGGTGATCGGCAAGACCGTGTTCGAGATCGCGCCGTCAAACCTGGCCCAAGTCTATCACGATGCGGATATGAAACTGCTGGAGGAGGGCGGGACGCAGCGCTATGTGTCCTCGGTTCGCTACGGGGACGGCATCACCCGGCGCGGCGTCTTCTTCAAGTCGGTCTTCCACGACAAGTCCGGCGCCGTCGCCGGTCTGGTGGGGATGTTCTACCCCATGGAATTCCTGCTCGACGTCATCGACATGTAATCCGTCGCGACAGTCTCAGGCCGCCCGGGGGGCTGTGTCGCGGCGGCGCAGCAACTCACGATTGGCCAGCGCCCAGATGGGAGATCCCTGAACTTTGCGGTCGGAAACGATGCGCTCGACCAGGGGCAGCGGGATATTTCTAATCCATTCCTCAAGCACGGCGGCCACTCCTTTTATGCTGCGGTGCACAATCAATATATGGGGGATTGGCCGGAACAGCCACCGCCGTATGCGCATTCGGCCCATGTCTCCGACGCAATGGTCATACCTGTGGGTAGGCATAGTCTGAATACCTGACATACGTCAGTATGTGCATGAATCTCTTTGCGGAAAGCCGTCACGACAGCGCATTATAAGGGATGCGGATCCCGGACCTCATTGAGGCCGGGATATTTTTTTGCCCCAGGAGTTCTGTTATGGCCGACCATGATCAGACCAATCCTCCGTCCGACCAGAATCCTGGTACCGGGGATAATGCCCAGCAGGCGCTTGACGACCTGACGGTGCTGCAGAACGTCCAAAATCAGAATATGGGTGACGCCCGCCTCAACGTGGCTAGGTCCGCGGATGTCAGCGATACCCAACTGGGCAATCTCGCCAATGTGCAGCAGGGCTCCACCGGCAATCCCCAGGTGCAGAACCTGGGTGGCATCGTCGGCGGCGTCAATGTGTCGCTGGACGTGGCCATTGAAGGATCCAAGGATGGCGGTGTCGTCCCGCCCGAACTGGACAGCACGCCGGTCAATCTGACCGATGACGGTGCGTCCCAGACGGTCAATACCGGTGGCGCCAAGCCGCTTGACGTGCAGGTTCTCCCTGATCTCGCCAAGCCCGATGCGGAATTCCAGCCTCAGGATCCGGCCCTCGGCCAGTCGGTGACTTTTGCTCCTCCGGGCTCGTTCGTTCCTGGCAACACTCCTCAGGCGGGGGCTCCGCCGGCCGCCGACGGGGCGCCGAAGGAGAAGGCGCCCGAGCTTCAAGAGCACGTCAACCATACGCCGACCGTCGATTCCACCATCAATGCCACCTCCACCGATCACGACATGGTGACCTCCGGTCGGATCGTCGCCCATGACGTGGATGGCGATGCGTTGTCGTATCACATCTCCGGCGCCACCGCCGTGAACGGGATCGAGACGATCGATGTCTCGGCGGCCGACGGTCGGGTCTATGGCACGCTGAGCCTGAACGTCGCCACGGGTGAATATACGGTTACTCCCGCCCCGGCGCTCGCCGCGCTGGGTCTGGGCGAGTTCGCTCACGCCAGCATTGCCGTGACCGTTTCCGACGGGCATGGCGGCTCGGTTGCCGCCACCATGGGGATCGACGTCACCGGGACCGACGACAATCCAGTGGTGGTCTCGACCCTCAATGCCACCTCCGACGATCACATGGGCCTCACCATCGGCCATGTGACCGCCACCGATGTCGATACCAATGATTCCGGTCAGCTGAGCTATTCGCTGGTCGACGGCAACGGCAACCATGTTTCCTCCCTGACCACCGATCACGGCACGGTCAGCATCGATTCCGCCACCGGCGAATACACCTTCACCCCCAATGCCGGCGCCGCCAGTCTGGGCGAGGGCCAAAGCGCCCATGACGGCTTCACCATCGCGGTGAGCGATGCCCATGGCGGTTCGGCCACCGCTCAGGTGGGTGTGGACATTACCGGCACCAACGACAATCCGGTGATCAGCGCCCATGATCTCGTCACCGGCGACGATCATACCGCCGTCAGCCGCTTTGCCGTCGGCAGTGACGCCGACGCCAATGATTCCGGTCAGCTGAGTTACTCGCTGATCGACGGCAACGGCAACCACGTTTCCTCCCTGACCACCGATCACGGAACGGTCAGCATCGATTCCGCCACCGGCGAATACACCTTCACCCCCAATGCCGGTGCCGCCAGCCTGGGCGAGGGGCAGAGTGCCAGCGACGCATTCACCGTCGCGGTCGCCGATGGTCACGGTGGCAGCGCCACCTCCTCGGTGGGAGTCACGATCACCGGCAGCAACGATGCGCCGATCGTGACCACTCACGACATTACCTCCGCCAATGATCACACCGCCATCAGCGGCACCGCGACCGGGTCCGACGTGGATACGGGTGACAAGGTCAGCTATCACCTGGTGGATGCCAACGGCAATCAGGTGGATACCCTGACCACCGATCACGGGTCGGTGACCATCGACACCCAGACGGGTGAATATACCTTTACCCCGGATGCCGGCGCCGCCGGCCTGGGCGTCGGCGAGCATGTGAGCGATTCCTTCAAGGTGGTCGCCACCGACAATCACGGAACCAGCTCCGATGCGGCGACGGTCAATGTCAGCATCACCGGCAGCAACGATGCGCCGGTCATCGATCTCCAGCACACCGACACCAGCATCAACGTTACCGATACCACGGGCGGTCAAGGCCATGTGGTCGCCACCGACGCCGATACTGGCGTGGTGGACGGGGTCACCGTCGGCGCCGCCGACACCCTGACCTATTCCTTCGGCACCGGCGACGACGGCAATCCGATTCTGTCGGTCGATACGCCCCATGGCACGGCGACCATCAATCCGGCCAACGGCGACTACGCCTTCACGCCCAATGACGCGGCCAAGGCCCTGCCCAACGGCTCGACGACCACCGATCACTTCCAGGTCATCGTGTCCGATGGCCAGGGCGGCACCGTCGGTCAGGCCATCGACGTCAATGTCAAGGTCACCGGCACCACCAATCACGAGCCGGTGATCGACCTCCAGGCCAGCGATACCGCCGCCAGCGACCACGGCACCATCTCGGGCAGCATCAGCGCCAGCGATATCGATGGCGACAGCCTGAGCTTCTCGCTGGTCAATGCCGGCGATGACGGCAAACTGCATCTGGATTCCGGCACCGTTTCCATCGATGCCGGCGGCAATTACAGCTTCACTCCGGCCGATGGCTGGAAGGGCGGCGACCATGCCAGCTTCCAGGTCCAGGTCAGTGACGGCCACGGCGGCACCGCGACCCAGACGGTGACCGTGACCGAGACCAATGCCGGGCCGGTGATCGATTCCAGGGCCACCGATGCGGAAGTCTCCGCCACCGATCATGCCGGCGCGGGCGGTTCCGTTGCCGCCACCGATGCGGATACCGGCGATACCCTCACCTATTCCTTCGGCAGCCATGCCGACGGCTCGCCCATCACCGAGATCACGACGGCTCACGGCACCGTGAGCATCGATGCCGGGTCGGGCGAATACACCTTTACCCCCAGCACCGCCGCCGCCAGCCTGGGCGCGGGGGTGACCGCTTCCGACAGCTTCACCGTTCAGGTCGGCGATGGCCATGGCGGCTCGACCAGCCAGTCGGTGACGGTGGATCTCACCGGCACCAATGACGGCCCGACCGTCAGTGTCCGCGACGTCACCACCGCCGACGACCATACCGCCATCGGCGGCAGCGCCGTCGGCTCCGATACGGATGTGGGCGACAAGCTGACCTATGCGCTGGTCGACGGCAACGGCAACCATGTCGGCAGCCTGACCACCGATCACGGCACGGTCAGCATCGATACCGCGACGGGCGAATACACCTTCACGCCGGCGGGCGACAGCGCCCTGGGCGTCGGCCAGTCCCTGCCCGACAGCTTCAAGGTCGTGGCCATCGATAATAATGGCGCGGTCAGCGATCCCAGTACCGTCAACGTGACCATCACCGGCTCCAATGACGGGCCGAGCGTGACGGTTCACGACGTCACCACCACCGACGATCATACCGCCATCAGCGGCAGCGCCGCCGGCTCCGACGTGGATACGGGCGACACGCTGACCTATGCGTTGGTCGATGCCGACGGTAATCACGTCAGCAGCCTGACCACCGAGCACGGCACGGTCAGCATTGACGCCGCGACGGGTGAATACACCTTCACGCCGGTGGGCGACAGCGCCCTGGCGGCCGGGGAAACCCTCCCCGACAGCTTCCAGGTGGTGTCCATCGACAATCACGGTGCGGCCTCCGCGGCCAGCACGGTTCATGTCACCATCGACGGCGCCAACGATTCCGCCACCATCAGCGGCACTGCCGCCGGCTCGGTCTCCGAGAATGGCGGCACCGCTTCGGGCCAGCTCAACGTCGCCGACGTTGATCACGGTCAGGCCCATGTGCAGGCTTCGACCGTCGAGACCGCCGAGGGCACCTTTACCATCGGCACCGACGGGCAGTGGAATTTCGCGGTCAACGCCGCCAATGCCGACGTCCAGGGTCTGGCCGAGGGCGAGCACCTGACCAAGAGCTTCGAGGTCAAGTCCGCCGACGGCACCGCCACCCAGACTGTGACGGTGGAGATCACCGGCGCCAATGACGGCCCGACCATCTCGGGACATACCAATGCCACCGCCACCGATCACGGCGGCGTGACCGCCGGCCATGTGGCGGCGTCGGACGTCGATACCCACGATACCCTGACCTATTCGTTCGGCGCCAATGCCGACGGTTCGCCCATCACCTCGGTGGTGACCGATCACGGCACGGTCAGCATCGATGCGGCCACGGGCGACTACACCTTTACCCCCAATGCCGGGGCGGCCAGCCTGGCCGAGGGCGCCAAGGTCACCGACAGCTTCACCGTGACCGTCTCGGACGGGCATGGCGGGACGGCGACCACCCAGGTGGGCGTGGACATCACCGGCAGCAATGACGGGCCGGTGTTCGGGGCTGTGAGCGGCGGAACCGGTCTGGAGAGCACCAGCGCGGCTCCGACAGTGGTGACCGGTCATCTGGGCGCCACGGATGTGGACGGCGACAGCCTGACCTATGCGGTGGCCGCCGACAATCAGGGCCATCACGGTTCGTTGTCCATCGACCAGCAGGGCAACTTCACCTTCACGGCGGCGGATTCCAACTGGTCGGGGACCGACAGCTTCACGGTGCAGGTCTCGGACGGCCACGGCGGCACCGCCACTCATACGGTGGACATCAACGTCACGCCGCAGACCGACGGGGTCAATCTGAGCGCCGCCAACGTGACGGTTGATCTGAGCCAGGGTCAGAATCAGACCATGGCCGGGACCGGCGGCAACGACACCCTGATGGGTGGTTCGGGCAATGACAATGTCAGCGGCGGCGACGGCAACGACACGCTGTACGGCGACGGCCAGGGCACCTATACGGCCAGCCTGAACATCACCGACAGCCTGAAGGACGTTGACGGCTCGGAGAGCCTGACCAGCGTCACCATCGGCGGCGTTCCCGCCGGGGCGAGCCTGTCGGCGGGTACCCATAATGCCGATGGCAGCTGGACTCTGTCCGCGTCGCAGCTGAACGGCCTGTCCATCACCACCCAGGAGGGCAGCGACGTCCACCTGACCATCAGCGCCGGCTCGGCCGAGGCGGGTGGTTCGGCGGTGATGTCGTCGACGATTCTTGACGTGCACTTTACCGGCAATGCGGCCGGCAACGACGTTCTCAACGGCGGCGGCGGCAACGACACCCTGTATGGCGGTGGCGGCAACGACACCCTGTCGGGCGGGGCGGGGTCGGATCTGCTGGAGGGCGGGGACGGCAACGACGTCCTCAACTATTCCGCCGATAGCAGCTGGGCCAGCGGCTACGGGTCGCAGAACGTGGGTGATCCCAGCCATGGCGGCACCAACCAGATCTTCTCGATCACCGGCGACAACGAAAGCCAGGACGTGTTCCGCGGCGGCGCCGGGACCGACACCC
The DNA here is from genome assembly GCA_016195085.1 of Pseudomonadota bacterium. NCBI lineage: Bacteria > Pseudomonadati > Pseudomonadota > Pseudomonadota bacterium. The sequence goes on from JACQAG010000007.1 coordinate 6,020, forward strand.
TGGTGATGGGCTCGGGCAACGACGCCCTGTTCCTGGATGACGGCTTCAGCGCCTCGCCGACCGGCGGCGCGCGCATCGAGGGGATCGAGAGCATCGTCGCCGGCGACGGCAACGACGTGGTCGATCTGACCAGCAGCAAGTACGGCTACGGCGACGTCACCATCGACGGCGGGGCCGGCAACGACGTGCTGATGGGCAACCAGGGCGCCGACGTCATCGACGGCGGCACCGGCAACGATTATCTGTTCGGCGCCTCGGGCAACGACACCCTGCGCGGCGGCGATGGCAACGACACTTTGGACGGCGGCTTTGGTGCGGACAGCATCGATGGCGGCGCCGGCAACGATACCGGCATCATCGTGGGCGGCCAGAGCGCCGGCGACGTCTATGACGGCGGCTCGGGCAGCGACGTGCTGAACGTGCAGCTGAGCGGATCGCAATACACCGCCGAGGTGCGGGCCGAGTTGCAGCAATTCCAGAGCTTCATCGCCGATCCGGCCCATGCGGGCCAGAGCTTCCACTTCAACACCCTGGGGGTGGACGCCAAGAATTGGGAAAGCCTGAAGGTGACCGTGGACGGTCGCGACATCTCGCTGGAGAACGCGCCGACGGTGACCGGCAGCACCAATGTGGCCACCGATGAGGATCACAGCGGCGCCGGAGCGGTGCACGCCACCGATGCCGATGTGGGCGACAGCGTGCGCTATCATCTGGTGGATGGGGCGGGTCATCAGGTGGATAGCCTGAGCACGGCCCACGGCACGGTGACCATCAACCCGGCCACCGGCGATTACACCTTCACTCCCAATGCCGATGCCCAGCATCTGGCCTTGGGCGCCACCCAGACGGACAGCTTCCAGGTGGTTGCCACCGACGGCACCCTGGCCAGCGCTCCGACCACGGTGGGGGTGACCATCACCGGCGCCAATGATGGTCCGTCGGTCAGCGTCGCCAATGTCACCACCGCCGACGACCACAGCGCCATCACCGGCCATGCCACCGGCGCCGACGTGGATACGGGCGACCGCCTCAGCTACCATCTGGTGGACGCCACCGGAGCCCAGGTGGACAGCCTGAGCACCGCCCACGGCACGGTGACCATCAACCCGGCCACCGGCGATTACACCTTCACCCCGGCGGGCGACAGCGCGCTGGGCGTCGGCCAGAGCCTGGGCGACAGCTTCAAGGTGGTGGGCCACCGATGCCGATAGCGGCGACCACCTGACCTACTCGTTCGGCGCCAATGCCGACGGTTCGCCCATCACCTCGCTGACCACCGATCACGGCACGGTCAGCATCAACTCGGCCACCGGCGACTACACCTTCACCCCCAGCGCCGGCGCCGCCGGGCTGGGCGCGGGTGTCACCGCCGTCGACCACTTCACGGTCCAGGTTTCCGATGGCCATGGCGGTACCGCCAGCCAGTCGGTGCAGGTCGATCTGACCGGCACCAATGACCGCGCCACCATCAGCGGCAGCATCGCCGGCGCGGCCACCGAGGACACGGCCAAGGTGGCCAGCGGCACGCTCAACGTGGCCGATGCCGATGCCGGCGAGGCCCATACCCAGGCCGCCAGCGTCACCGACGCCCACGGCACCTTCGCCGTGGATACCAACGGCCACTGGTCCTACACCCTTAACAACGACTCGGCGGCGGTGCAGTCGCTGGGTGTCAACGATCACCTGACCAAGACCTTCAACGTGGCCTCGGCCGACGGCACCGCCACCCAGGCGGTGACGGTGACGGTCAACGGCTCCAACGACGCGCCCGTACTGGGCAGCGTCACCGGCGGGACCGGCACGGAAAGCACCAGCAGTGCCGCGACCCAGGTGACCGGCAAGGTCATCGCCACCGACATCGACACCGGCGACACGCTGAGCTACAGCGTCGCCGCCGACAGCCAGAGCCACCACGGCACCCTGGCGGTGGATGCGGGCGGCAATTTCGTGTTCACGGCCACCGATAACAACTGGTCGGGAGCCGACAGCTTCACCGTCCAGGTGTCGGACGGCCATGGCGGCACGGTCAACCAGACCGTCAACATCAATGTCGCCGGCGCTGCCGATCAGGCCAGCGTGTCGGTGTCCATCGGCGCCGGCACGGTGTCGGAGGGCGGCAGCTTCACGGTAACCAATCTCGACGGTTCGGCCGGGTATTCCAATACCTACGGCTATTACGTCATGGACGATAACGGCAACCCGACCAGCGGCCATGTGATCTGGGCCAACACCCATGCGGATGTGAACCAGAGCGTGACCATCAGCGGCGTCGATCCCGACCATGTGGGCTTCTTCATCATCCCCGACGGTCATCAGAACGCCAGCCTGGCCGACAACACCAATATCAGCTTCACCAAGGATGCCGCCGGCCATTGGCAGGCGGTCGATCCGGCCGGCCACGTGCTGACCGGCAGCGGCACCAACGTGCTGTTCGACAAGGGCTCGCTCAATACCGACGGCATGACCCATGTGCGCGACAACAGCGTCGATGCCGGCAACCAGGATTGGGAAGACCTGACCGGCGGCGGCGACCGCGACTTCAACGACGTCAACGCCAACGTCACCTGGAATACCGCAGCGACCACCAGCAGCCACCCGCTGACCGTGGCGGCCAATTTCCCCGACATGGACGGTTCGGAAGGCCATGCGGTCAAGATCTCCGGCCTGCCGGCCGGCGCCACTCTGACCCAGGACGGCGTCGCCCTGGTGCCCGGCGCCGATGGTTCCTACTCCATCAGCCCGACCCATCTGACCGGTCTGGCGGTCAAGACCCCGGCCAATTTCGCCGGTGACCTCAACGTCAGCGTCACCGCAATTTCCACCGAGGGCACCACCACCGCCAGCGCTTCGGCCAGCACCACGGTGCATGACGACCTCACCAATCACGGCCCCACCGTCGCGGCGAATGCGTCCTACAACGAC
>JACQAG010000008.1 GCA_016195085.1 Pseudomonadota bacterium
CGCACCCCCTCCCCGGCCCTCCCTGGGCGGGAGAGGGGCTTAATGCGGAATCTCCTAACCCCTCGCCCGCATCGCGGGAGAGGGTGGCGAGCGCAGCGAGCCGGGTGAGGGTCTTATCCTATCTGGGCGGCGATCGGTCGAGGCGCTCGGTGGCACTCACCGCACGGCTCGGCAGCGGCACCAGGAGCCGGCGGCGGCGTGGTGTCGCCCGGACGGCGCTGGCGGCATAAACCTGCTTGGCCGCTTCCAGCAGCACCACGCCGGCGAAGGTTCTGAACCAGCGTTCGCCGATCTCGTCGACGGCCCCGGCCGAGCGGCTGATCAGCCGGATCCCCCAGGGCGGCGAATAGAGCGCGCCCGCTCCCTGCACCGGGGTGAACATGGTATCCCGCAGCAACCGGGAGAGCTGTCCTTGCGAATAGGGCTGGCCATGGCCGAAGGGCGAGCGGTCGCTGCGCGCCCACAGCCCGCGACGGTTGGGCACGACCACCAGCAGCCTGCCGTTGCCGGCGAGCACCCGCCAGATCTCGCGCAGCATCGGCCGGAGCTGCTCGGCCCCTTCGATCGCGTGCACCAGCAGCACCCGGTCGAAGGAGAGGTCGGGCAAGGGCAGCTCGCTTTCGTCGGCGAGCGCCACCTGGTTGACGCCGTCGCTGGGCCAGGCCAGCACGCCCTGGGTCGCCGGCATCAGCGCCACCACCCGCTCGGCTTCGCTGCGGAACGGGCCCAAGAATGGCGTGGCGTAGCCCAGGCCCAACAGGCTCTGGCCTTTCAGATCCGGCCAAACCCGGCGGATCCGCTTGCCAATGAGGCGCCGTGCCATTTGGCCGCGCCTGGAGGCATAGAAGGTCCGGAGATCGACGACGTCGGTAAACATCGGCTCAAATCCTAGCACGAAGCGCCGGCCGGCGCCGACGGTGCTTAAAGCTGGCTCCCGCCTCTCTAAATGTAGATAGTGAGCGCCGGCCGGATGCGCGAGCCCAGGGATCCGCGACCCGGGCCGACACCCATTCTCTTCGGGGCCCTCGCCATGGCCAAGCTCGAAATCGTACAGCTCCCGGTGTTGAGGGACAATTACGTCTACCTCGTGCGCGAGCCGGAGACGAACCAGGTGGGCGTGGTCGATCCCTCTGTGGCCGCCCCGGTCCTGGACCGGCTCCGTGAGCTCGGCTGGACCTTGACCCACATCATCAACACCCATCACCACAACGACCATACCGGCGGCAATCTCGAGCTCAAGGTCGCTACCGGCTCAACCATCGTCGGTCCCAAGGCCGACCGGGACCGCATTCCCGGCATCGACGTGGCGCTGGCCGATGGCGAGCGGTTCCGCTTCGGCAATGCCGAGGCGGCGATCTTCGACGTGCCCGGTCATACCCGTGGCCATATCGCCTACTGGTTTGCGGAATCGGATGCGCTGTTTTGCGGCGACACGCTGTTCCTCCTGGGCTGCGGCCGGCTGTTCGAAGGCACGCCGGCGCAAATGTGGCGCTCCTTGAGCAAGCTCAAGGCGCTGCCCGGCTCGGCGCGCGTCTTTTGCGCGCACGAGTACACCCAGGCCAATGCCCGCTTCGCGCTGACGGTGGATCCAGAGAACCAGACGCTCAGGGCCCGCGCCCGGGAGATCGACAGGCTCAGAGCCGAGGGCCTGCCGACGGTGCCGGCGACCTTGGCAGAGGAACGCGCGACCAACCCGTTCCTGCGCGCCGACGATCCGGCACTCGCCGCCTATGCCAAGGCGAGCGACCCCGTTGCCGTGTTCGCGGCCGTACGCCTGGCCAAGGACAATTTTTAGCCCGGACGCGGCCGCCAGCTTCGGTATCGGCAATGGACGCCACCGATCTCATCCGGCATCTCGGGCTGATCCCGCATCCCGAAGGCGGGCATTACCGGGAGATGTACCGCGACCAGCCGCGGGCGGGCGGGCGCGGGCAGCTCACTACGATCTGCTATCTGCTGCAGGCGGGCGAACGATCCGCCTGGCACCGGGTGACCGACGCGCTCGAGGTCTGGAACTTCCATGCCGGCGCGCCCTTGGTGCTGACCCTCTCGGCCGACGGCAGGAGCGTGGCGACGCACCGTCTCGGGCCCGATGTTGCCGTGGGTGAGCTGCCCCAGGTGACGGTGCCGGCCGGATGCTGGCAGGCGGCGCAAAGCCTCGGCGCCTGGACCCTGGTCGGCTGCGCAGTGGCGCCTGCCTTCAGCTTTGCAGGCTTCGAGATGGCCCCACCGGGCTGGCATCCAGGTCAGCGGCGGGGCTGAAATCGCGGGGCGTATCCAAGGCGGCGAGCGCGGCCCCGCCGATGAGGGTTGACTGGCCTCTGGTCATGGGAGCGTCCGCCGGAGGGATTGGGCCAGCCCGATCACCCGCACCGTCTCAGACCACATGCCGAGAGTCTCGATCGCATCCACAGTGACCCACTTCGCCGCCGCCGCGTCATCGCGTGCGGCCGCCTCGCCCGCGCGCCAATCCGCCACCACCTCGACAAGCGTGTAGTGGTAGCGGACCCGGCCGGCCTCGTCGCGGCTTATGGAATCGATCGCCGTCACGATCGCCTTCGGCTCGATCTCGACGCCCGTCTCCTCGAGGACCTCGCGGCTGGCCGCCTCGAACACCGTCTCGCCCACATGCTGCGCGCCGCCGGGCAAGCCCCACTGCCCGAGGCGCGGAGGCTTGCCGCGCTGGACCAGCAACACCTCCGATCGGCGCAGCACCACGACGCCGATGCCGACCCAAGGCCGGCTCGGATATTCGCGCTCGTCAATGGTCATGAGCTGCTGTCGGCCGACGCTATCTCGGCCCAATATGTCGCAATGCGCAAGCGTCGCCGCGCAACACGAATTGACGTTGAGGTTCGCAGCATTGCGGGCAGTTAAGAACCCTCACCCTAACCCTCTCCCGCGGTGCGGGAGAGGGGACTCGACGCCTCTCTCATTCTCCCTCTCCCGCACCGCGGGAGAGGGTCGGGGTGAGGGTCTTAGCAGACCGAATTCGGCGGAGCGGATCGCCGAAGAACGCTAATACATGTGCTGGCCGCCATTGACCGAGAGGGTCGAGCCGGTGATGAAGCCGGCATCGTCGGCGACCAGGAACAAGACCGTGCGGGCGATCTCCGAGGCCTTGCCGAGACGGCCAACGGGGATGCGGGCAACGATCTTCTCCAGCACATTGTGGGGCACGGCGCGCACCATCTCGGTGTCGATGTAGCCGGGCGCGATCGCATTCACGGTGATGCCCTTGGGGGCACCCTCCTGCGCCAGCGCCTTGGTGAAGCCGTGGATGCCGGACTTGGCGGCGGCGTAATTGACCTGCCCATACTGCCCCGCCTGGCCGTTGATCGAGCCGATATTGACGATGCGTCCGAAGCTGCGCTCGCGCATGCCGTCGATCACCGTCCGGCACATGTTGAAGCAGGAGGAGAGGTTCGTCTGGATGACGGAATTCCACTGCTCGAAGCTCATCTTGTGCATGGTGGCGTCGCGGGTGATGCCGGCATTGTTGACCAGCACCTCGACCGGCCCCAGATCCTTCTCGATGCGCGCCACCCCGGCCTTGCAGGCTTCAAAGTCGGACACATCGAAGCGGTAGACGGCGATGCCGGTCTCCTTGTTGAACGCCTGGGCCACGCCGTCATTGCTGCCATAGATCGCCGCGACGTTGTACCCGGCGTCCTTGAGCGCCGTGCAGATCGCCGCACCAATGCCGCGCGTGCCACCGGTGATTGCCGCTACCCGAGCCATCATGCCTCCCCGTTCGTTCTTATTGTCGTTGCAGAGCCAGAGCCTAGCGCTCGACGCACATGGCGATGCCCATGCCGCCGCCGATGCAAAGCGTCGCCAAGCCTTTCTTGGCGCCGCGCTTCTTCATCTCATGCAAGAGCGTCACCAGGACGCGCGCACCCGATGCGCCGATGGGATGGCCGAGCGCGATCGCGCCCCCATTTACGTTCACCTTCGCCGGATCCCAGCCGAGGTCCTTGTTGACCGCACAGGCCTGGGCGGCGAAGGCTTCGTTCGCCTCGATCAGATCCAGATCCTCGATCTTCCAGCCGGCCTTGGCCAAGGCCGCCCGGCTGGCCGGGATGGGCCCCGAGCCCATGACCGCGGGATCGACGCCGCGCGTGGCCCAGCCGGCGATGCGCGCGATCGGCTCGAGGCCGCGCCGCTTGGCTTCGCTGGCGCTCATCAGCACATGCACGGCCGCACCGTCATTGATGCCCGACGCGTTCCCCGCCGTCACCGTGCCGTCCTTGGCGAAGGCGGGACGCAGCTTCGCCAGGATCTCGGCGGTGGTGCCGAATTTCGGATACTCGTCGGTGTCCACCACCACGTCGCCCTTGCGGCCTTTGATGGTGATCGCGACGATCTCGTCCTTGAAGCGGCCGGACTTGACCGCGGCTTCGGCCTTGGCCTGGGAGGCGGCGGCGAAGGCGTCCTGCTCCTCGCGCTTGATCTGCCATTTCTCAGCGACGTTCTCGGCGGTGTTGCCCATGTGGTAGCCGTTGAAGGCATCCCACAGCCCGTCCTTGATCATGGAGTCGACGAGCTCAGTGTCGCCCATCTTGGTGCCGTTCCTGAGATGGATGCAGTGGGGCGACTGGCTCATGCTCTCCTGGCCGCCGGCGATCACGATCTTGCTGTCGCCGGCTTGGATGGCTTGCGAGCCGAGGGCGACCGCGCGCAGACCCGAGCCGCAGACCTGATTGATCCCATAGGCGGTGGTCTCGATCGGCAGCTTGGCGCCGATCGAGGCTTGCCGAGCGGGATTCATCCCGGACCCGGCGCCCAGCACCTGACCCAGGATCACCTCGCTTACATCTTTCGGCTCGAGCTTGGAACGCTTGAGGGCGTCTGCGATCACCGCTTGGCCGAGCTGGTAGGCCGGCAGCGCGCTCAAGGCCCCATTGAAGGCGCCGATCGGCGTGCGCACGGAGCTGACGATGACGACATCCTCGGCCATCGCTTGATCCTCCCGCTAGGATTTCGACCGGCGATCCCGACGATCGCCCAAGTCCCCTTGCCGGCCACCATAGTTCCCGCTCCGAAGCCTGGCAACATGAGGGGGAATTCGCGGCCGGACGGTGCTCAGGCTTTGCCGAGATGCCGAGCCAGCCATTGCGTGAGCGGGGTCCAGAGCCGCTCGGGCGCGCTGCCGCCGACGACCATGCCGATATGGCCCAAGGGCGGCTGCAGCCGCGTCGCCTGCTTCAGGCCATCGGCAAGCGCCAAGGCCGAGGCCGGCGGCACGATGCGATCGCGGCCGGGCACGACGACCAGCGACGGGCATTGGATCAGCTCCGGCAGCACGGCGCGGCCGGCGATCCGCCATTGGCCGGCGGCCGCGGTGTTGGCGCCATACCAGCCGAGCAGGCATTCGCGCGCCACCGGTCCGGCGAGCGGCACGCCGTCATTCAGCCAATCTTCGAGCGCGACGAAGGCCTCCGCCTCCGGCGAGGCCGGATCGAGACCGGCGAAGCGCTGGAATTTGCGGATCACCAGAAACGGATCCAGACCGTAGAACAGGCTTTGCAGCGCGTCGGTCGGAAGGCAGCCGAGGAACTCCAGCCACCAAGCGACCGCCGGCGCCATCAGCGGCATCGAGGCGGTGAGCGCCGAGCCGGCCGACCGGAAATCCCACGGTGTCGCCAGCAGTGCCAAGGCGCCCACCTCACGCCTGCGGCGCTGGGCAAGCGCCAAAGCCAGGAGCCCGCCCATGCAGTAGCCGATGACGCCGACTGGAGCGCCGACACTCTCGATCGCCGCCTCGAGCGCGCTTTCCAGACGACCGGCGATGTAGTCGGTCAGGGTGAAATCCCGCTCCAGCGCGCCCGGCCGATCCCAGTCGACGAGCAGGGTGCGGAAGCCCGCCTTTGCCAAATGGCGCAGCAGGCTCTGGCGCTCCGACAGATCGAGGATGTAGGCACGGTTGACAAGCGACGGGATGACGAGCAGCGGCGGACCGGCTCCGCCATAGTCGAGCAGCTGCGTGGTGCCCTCGCGCCACAGAATCGGCGGGTCGGTCAGGTTGCGGCGATAAGGATGCCGGCGATAGGCGCTGACACCGTCCATGAAGCGGCCGAGACGACGACCCAGCCGCCGCTCGAGGGCGCGCTCGAATTTCCTAGGATCGACGCCGGCGAGGCTTTGCCGGAGCGCGCTTGCTTCTTGGGCGAGCGCCGGCTTCCACACGGGCGAGCCGCTCCTCAAGAGCGGCAATGCGGCGCGCGAGCCGAGCCACTCCATCGTCGCCGTGGCCAGATGCAGCGGCAGCGGCCTTGGACCGAGACGTCGGGGCGGTGCCGTTGGCGGGCGGGCGCTCACCCGCACCTTCGGATCGTTGCTGGCCGGATCCTGCATGCTCTCCCGCCGGGCCGGAGGCCGTCCCCGGCACGCCTAAGCCCCATAATGCGAACAGCCGGCGCACGGCATCGGCAAGTTCCGGATCGCCCGCCATCGCGGCCATCTGATCCTGCCACAGATCGATGAAGCGGTCGGCGAGCGCGTCGAGATCGGGCGGCTCCGACATGGCGGCGGAGTATAGCCAGGGGATCCGGCCCAGGCCAAGGACATACCGCGCTGCAGCACGAGGCAAGGGGTCGCGCCGGGAGCACTCCCGCGGCGCTGCCGCATGCATTTGTCCCGGCATCTGCTATTGTCGGCATCAGCCTCCACCGGACCTCGACCTCAGACCGCGAAAGCAAGGCTCCATGGCAGAGAAAACCGAACTGCAGTCCGCCCCGGTCACGATCAAGAAATACGCGAACCGGCGGCTCTACAACACCGCCACCTCGAGCTATGTGACCCTCGATCATCTCTGCCAGATGGTGAAGCAGGGCACCGATTTCGTGGTCTACGACGCCAAGACCGGCGATGACATCACCAGGAGCGTGCTCACCCAGATCATCGTCGAGGAGGAAGGCAAGGTCGGCCAGAACCTGCTCCCGATCAGCTTCTTGCGCCAGCTCATCGGCTTCTACGGCGACAACATGCAGATGCTGGTGCCGGGCTATCTCGAATATGCCATGCGCTGGTTCGGCTCCAACCAGGAGCAGATGCGCAAATACATGACGGATGCCTTCGGCGGGCTGTTTCCCTTCGGCCAGCTGAATGAGATGGGCAAGCAGAACATGGCGATGTTCGAGCGCGCCATGAAGATGTTCTCGCCCTTCTCTTTCGATGCCAGCGGCCAGCCGACGGCCGAGCGGCCGGCCGATGCCGGCCTCGACACGCTCCGCTCGCAGCTGGAGCAGCTGCAGAAGCAGCTGGAGAGCCTGTCCAAGGTCACGAAGCCGAAGGAATAGGGCGGGGCTATCCCGCCGCCTCGAGCCAGGGCTCGCCCAGGCGCGGCCGGCCGAAGAGATAGCCTTGCAGCTGGTGGATGCCTTCTTCCGCCAAGACCGCGGCGTCGGCTTCGCTTTCCACGCTTTCCGCGACCGTGATGAGGCCGAAGCCGTTGGCGAGCCCGGCCAGCATGCGGATGAAGAGGCGATTGTCGGGCTCGCTCGCAATCCCGCGCACGAATGAGCCGTCGATCTTGACGAAGTCGACGCCGAGCTGGCGCAAATGGCGGAACGAGGTGTAGCCGGCGCCGAAATCATCGAGCGCCACCTTGCCGCCGAGCGCGTGCACCGCCGAGACGAAGCGCTGGGTCTCGTCCACGTCGACGAGCGCCACGGTCTCGGTGATCTCGACGATGAGCCGGCGGGCGATGTCGGGGTGCTGCCGCAGACGCTCGTGCAGCATGGTGAGCCAGGTGCCCTGGCCGGCATTGAGCCCGGAGACGTTGACGGCGAGGCTAACGCCGGGGTGGCCCGCCAGCGTGTTCAGGACCGATTCCAGCACGACGCGGTCGAGCTGGTGCATGAGGCCAAGCGCCTCGGCGACAGGGATGAGGCTGCCGGCATTGATCATCTCGCCCACATCGTCGCGCATGCGCAGCAAGCTCTCATAGTGGCAGATCCGGCGCCCCACCGTCGCCACCACCGGTTGGTAGGCCATGTGGATGCGGCTCTGCCGGACGCCGCGCTCGATTAGCTCGGCGATGGCGAGATTGACCCGCATCGAGCGCCGCTCGCGTTCGGTGCGGCGATAGGCGAGCCAGCAATTGCGCCCGGCGCGTTTGGCGTCCGCGAGTGCCGCTTCGGCCTTGACCATGGCGTCCGCGGCGGAGCGTGTCGTCTCCGGAACATCGACGAGGCCGATGGAGACGGTGACGCGCAGATCCCCGGCCGGCGTCTCGATCACACTCGAATCCACCGCACGCAGCAGGCGCTGCGCCGTCTCGCGTGCGACCTCGGGCCCGAGACCGGCGAGGATCACCCCGAAGGTGTCGCCGTCGACCCGGCCGATGATGCCGGCGGCACCGACCGCATGGGCGAGCCTCTCCCCGACTATTCGAATGACTGCGTCGGCGCTGGGCGCGCCGAAGAGCTCGTTGACGGTTCGCAGCGTATCGATTCCGACCGCAAGATAGACGCCGGCGCGCAACTGTCCCTGCGCGATCTCGTCCTCGAGCATCCGCCTGAGCTCGGTCCGGTTGCGGTGCCCGGAGAGCTCGTCATATTCGGCCAGGCGCTTGAGGTGCGCCTCGTTCCGCTTGTAGGCGTCGATCTGCCTGAGCGCGCCGAACATGCGGATCGGCCTGCCCTCGGCGTCGAATTCGGCCGCCCCGCGATCGCTCATCCACACGAATCCGCCCGCCGCCGTCGCCACGCGGTAGTCGCAGGCATAGGGCGAAGCCTCGTGGAAATGCGCATCGAGGGCGAGGCCTCGCCGTTCCCGATCCTCCGGGTGGATCGCCTCGACTAGTCCTTTGGCGCTGGCGATCAGCCGCGCCGTGCGGGCACCGAGGACCGACTCGGGCAGGCCGAACCACCGGAACGTCCCGGTCTCGAAATCCCACTCATAGGCGAGATCGCCGGCGGCGGTGACGGCACGGTCGAGGTGCTCTCGGGCGGTCTCGCTCGTCGGCATGGAGGCTCGGGCTGGAAAATGCGCGGAAAATGCGCCGGGATAATGCGTCACGACCGGGATTTTAAGCAAGCCGCGCCGGGACAATCCTACCCTGCTGCAGTGCAGCGGGGGCGGATTTCATCCCGCTGTGGCTTGCCTACCTACAATAATTGGCGTATTTATATAAAGATTAGATAAAATGCCTACTATTCCATCCGCCACCCTTCTCCCCTTTGCCGTGCCCGGCCAGTCCGTCGCCCTGCGGCCGGACGTCACGCGCGAGAACGATGCCGCCCGGCTTCGCGGCAGGGACCCGCGGGTCGCCGCCTTCTCCGAGCGCCTGCAGCGCTCCCGGATCGACCCAGGTGCGGGCGACGGGTCCGGCGCCGACACCAGGCTCGGCTCCCCGGATCTGGCCTCGGAGCGCCGATCCCGCTCCCAGGCGAGCGACGACAACAGCGGCGGTGCTTCCGCACCCTTCCTCGCCCAAGCCATCGGTCAAGAGCTGGGGCAGACAGAGGAGATGCCGGTCGATCCCTTCGGCCAGGCGACCGCCGCCTATGGCCGGCTGCAGGCCAAGCCCGGCAGCCTGGTCATCGATTTCCCCGCCCGCGTCGACATCAGCGTCTGATCGCCCGCCACGAGTCTTGTCCAGACGCGCTATCGTCTCTCTTTTTCATTCGTCATGCGCGGGCTTGACTCGCGCAACCAGTCCTACAGTGGAACAAACGCCCCGATCGCCTTCATAGAGCGTGCCGATCCGTCGACTCGCCATGATGTAGACGTAATACGGCATTGGGGTCGGCGGACTGGATGCCCAGGGGAGGGTCGGGGAGGGGGTGATCTCACCCCCTCCCAAAGTCCACCCCCGAGGTCAAGCCTTCGCATGACAAAGAAAAATGAGCGCTTCGTTAGGGTATCGCCGTCGGCAGCTCCACGCTCAACAGCACGCCGAATTCCTTCGCCAGATTGCAGCTGACGCGCGCATGCACGCGGCCCTGCTTGTCGAAGAAGCGGCCGGTGGGGGCCGTCGGAAACACGCCCTCGTGCCAGATCTCGGGATGGATGTAGAGGCCCTGGCTGCCGTCGAACCAGAACGCCTTGAAGTGCTCGGGGCGAATGTCGTCGCCGGGACGCGCCAGCGGGACGACGAAGGGTCCGGGCTCCAAGGGATGAAACAGCTGCCCGCCATCGGGGTGGTAGTTGACGTGCCAGAGGAGCACGTGGGAGCGCCGGGCGGCGGCACGCACGCTTCTCGCAGGTGCTCCCGGCGGCTCGCTGAAGCCCAGAACATAGTGGCCGTTCACCGCTTCGTTGCGGCCCATGAGGCGGCTTCCTTCCCACCAGCACTGGAACACGCCCTCGGTGGTGCCGCCCTCATCGCCGCTGTCGCTGTCGATCGCGCGCCAACCCTTGGCGGGCCAGCGGACGATCTCGATCGCTTGCGCCTCGGGCTGGCTCACCAGCCTGCCGTAGCCGGCGAGCGAGGCCTCGGTCGCCCGCACCAGCGGCAGGGCGAAGGACGCGATACCCGGCGGGATCTCCGGGTCGAGGTAGTCGGGGGGAGCTGTCTCGATTCGTCTTTGCCCGGTCATGAGCCCGTTCGCCCTAGAAGCGGCTGAGCTTGTCAGCCGCATTCCTCGAACGCAAATCCGGCGTCCGCAAGATGCCCAAACCTGAGCGCGAGCTAGCCTAAAACACGCTCTAGGAAGCAGAAATATCTATTGCATATCAATCAATTAGCATGAGACGCACGCCTATACGTTCATTTAGAACCGTTGCATTCAGGCAAGACCCTCTGTATGACCTTGGGGGCGCGGCAGAGGCGTCGCGCGTTTCGAGGTCACGCGACGATATGAAGAAGACCACCGCCCGCACCCAAGAAATCGATCGTCATGTCGGCGGCCGCGTCCGCGAGCGCCGCATCATGCTGGGGCTGACCCAGCAGCAATTGGCCGACATGATCGGCGTCACCTACCAGCAGGCGCATAAATACGAGCGCGGCATCAACCGGGTTTCCGCTGGCCGCCTGTTCGAGATCGGCCGGGTGCTGGGCGTGCCCGTGGCCTTCTTCTACGACGGCATCGACGGCAGCGCGCCGCCGCAGGTGACCGATCGCCAGCGCATGTGCCTGGAGCTGGCGCGCAACTTCACCTCGATCACCAATGAGCGCCATCAAGAGGCGCTGACGCAGTTGGCGCGCGCCCTTGCCAGCACCGCGGTCCCGGCCGAGTAAGCGCTAGTGTCGTGAATCTGAAATTCGTAGCCACGAATTTCAGATTCAGGTCGAGACGAGCTCATTGAATAAGCGGTGCGCCGACCGTTCCGAAGTTCGCCGGCGATACCGGCGAACTTCGGAACCGGCACACCGGCACGCTTGCGCGCCGCCAGTCCTGTCGATATGACGGCCGGCGGGATGACATTGCTTCTATCGATCGCAGCGGGCTGGACCATGGTCGCCGGCGCCATGTTTTTCGGCCAGCGGGCACTGCTCTACCACCCCGATCCGCGCGCGCCGGAGCCCGGACCGCTCGCCGCTTCCGGATTGGCGCCGCTCCCGGTCAAGACCGCCGACGGTCTCGAGCTCGATTGCTGGGCGAAGCCGCCGGCTGCCCCGGGCGGCTTGACCGTGGCGCTGTTCCACGGCAATGCCGGACATCACGGCCATCGCCTCTTCGCCGTCATGCCGCTCATCGCCGCCGGCTACGGCGTGGCGCTTGCCTCCTATCGCGGCTATGGCGGCAATCCCGGCAAACCCAGCGAGGACGGTCTTTACGAAGACGGGCGGGCGACGCTCGACGCCTTGGCCCGAGCCGGGATCGAGGCCGACCGGATCGTGCTTTGGGGCGAGAGCCTCGGCACCGGTGTCGCCACCAAGCTCGCCAGCGAGCAGGAAGTGGCCGGCGTGGTGCTGCAGTCGCCCTATACCTCGATCGCCAACCGCGCTCAGGAGCTCTACCCGTTTTTGCCGGCGCAATTCCTGGTGATCGACCGCTTCGAGAACGAGGCGCGCATCGGCCGCCTCGCCGCACCTCTCCTCATCGTCCATGGCGAGGAGGACGGGGTCGTGCCGATCGCCCATGGCAGGCGGCTCTTCGCCGCCGCCCATCAGCCGAAGCGGGCCGCGTTCATCGCCGCCGCCGATCACAACGATCTGGTTGAGCACGGCCTGATGGATCACATCCTCGAATTCCTGGCCGGCATCGAGGCCGCGGGGCCGCGCTAGCCCTCTATCTCACCGGGATCGGGACAGCCCTACCGATGCAGGCGGCCGTCTACACGGCGTGACAGGCAACGGTTCGACCGTCGCCGACATCGCGCAGGATCGGTGCTTCGAGGCGGCAGCGCTCCATCGCCAGCGGACATCGGGGGTGAAAATGGCAGCCGCGCGGCGGATCGATCGGGCTTGGGACCTCGCCCAGCGGCACGGCGCGGGCGGTGCGCCGCCGCGCCGGGTCGGGCACGGGAACGGCGGCAAGCAAGGCCCGGGTGTAGGGATGCAACGGCGCGGAAAATAGCGCCTCCGCAGGGGCAATTTCGACGATACGGCCGAGATACATGACCGCGACCCGCCGGCTGATATGGCGCACCACCGCCAGATCGTGGGCGATGAAGAGATAGGAGAGGCCGCGCTCCTCCTGGAGATCGGCGAGGAGATTGACCACCTGCGCCTGCGTCGACACATCGAGCGCCGAGACAGGCTCGTCGGCGACGATGATTCCGGGGTCGAGCACGAGCGCGCGCGCAATCGCCAGCCGCTGGCGCTGACCGCCCGAGAATTGCGCCGGATAGTTCACCATCTGGTCGGCTCGCAGACCGACGCGCTTGAACAAGGATGCGACGCGGGCTTCGAGCTCGCTCCCGCGCGCGAGCCCATGAACGCTGAGCGGCTCGCCGACGATGTCCCCCGCCGTCTGGCGCGGGTTGAGCGAGGCATAGGGATCCTGAAAGACCATCTGGAGCTTGCGGCGGCGCGGGCGCATCCGGGCGCGCGTGACGTGCGTGATGTCCTCGCCATCGAGCTCGATGCGTCCGGAGGTCGTATCGACCAGCCGCGTGATCAGCCGAGCGATGGTCGATTTGCCGCAGCCCGACTCGCCGACGAGGCCCAGGGTTTCTCCGCGGCCGATTGCGAAGGAGACCCCGTCGACCGCGTGCACCACCGGCCGCGGGCCGCGGAGCCCGCTGCGCGGCAGCTCGAAGCGTTTGACGAGATCGGCGACGACGAGGATCGGCACGGCGTCCATGCGCGCCTTCACAGGCGATCGCTGTGCCAGCACGCGGCCAAGTGCCCGGCCGCTTTCGCTGTGAGCGGCGGCCGCTCGGCGCGGCAATGCGCGTCGGCAAGGGGACAGCGCGGCGCGAAGGCGCAGCCCGCCGGCAGCTCCCAGGGCGCCGGGACGGCGCCGGCAATCTCGACGAGCCGCGGCCCCGGCGCGGCGTCGAGCCGCGGCACGGAGGCGAGCAGCCCGCGCGTATAGGGATGGCGCGGCCGCCCGAACAGAGCCTCGACCGGCGCCTCCTCCACCTTGCGCCCGGCATACATGACCACGATCCGATCCGCGGTCTCCGCCACCACACCCAGATCGTGGGTGATCAGCACCACAGCCGAGCCCAGCCGGGCCTGCAAGTCCCGCAGCAATTCCAGGATCTGCGCCTGAATCGTCACATCGAGCGCCGTCGTCGGCTCGTCGGCGATCAACACGTCCGGCTCGCAGGCGAGCGCCATCGCGATCATCACGCGCTGCCGCATTCCGCCCGACAGGCGATGCGGGTACTCGCGCGCACGGCGCGCCGGCTCGGCGATGCGCACGAGCGCCAGCAGCTCCTCCGTCCTCGCCGCCGCCGCCGCAGTCGACAGGCCCCGGTGCAGCTCCAAGGCCTCGGCTATCTGTCGGCCAACCGTCATCGATGGATTGAGCGAGGTCATCGGCTCCTGGAAGATCATCGAGATCCGATTGCCGCGGAGACGACGCATGGCCGGCTCGTCCGCCTGGGCTAGATCGCTCCCTCCGAAGCGGATCGAGCCGGCGACGATCCGCGCCGGCGGAGACGGCAGCAGGCGCAGCACCGAGAGTGCCTGGACGGATTTGCCGCAGCCGGACTCACCGACGATGGCGAGCGTCTCGCCGCGGCCGAGCGAGTAGGAAAGGTCGGCAACGGCATCGAAGACGCCATTCTGCGTCTCGAAGCGCGTGGTCAGACCCTCGACGGCAAGAATCGGCGCCGATACGTCGGGCACGGGCGGCACCCGCCTTAGTCGGCGGCCGCCCGACCCGAGGCCGCGATGCCCGGAAACAGCCCGAGCGTATTGTCGCGGAATATGCGGCGCCGGTCCTCCGCGCTCAGAAAGTCGCAATGATCCCAGACATAGCTCAGCGCCTGGCGATAGGTGCAGTAGCGAGCGACATTGGGCATGTCCGAGCCCCAGATCAGCTTTCCCGGTCCGAAGCGATCGTAGATCTGGCGGATATGCGTGCGGGCCCGGGCGTAGGGATAGTCCATCTTGCCGCCCCAGGCGATCGGATACAGCACCTCCGACCAGACCGGATATTGATCGAGAACGTCAGCGATCTCATCCGGCCAGGTAATTCGGTCCTCGGCGTCGGCATAGAGGCTGGTCGGCACGCCATGGATGAGAACGTGCCGGATCCCCGGATGGCGATCCAGGATGCGACGCAGGCGGCGCATTTCGTCGACATAGCTGCCGGCCGGCGACTTCGCCGCGTGAACCCAGAACACCGGCAGATCGAGCCGCTTCACCAGTCGCCACAGAGGGTCATAGGTCGGGTCGTCGCACAGCATCCGGTAGCCGTTGCGGAAATAGGCGGTCATGGTGAAATACAAGCCGCGCATGCCGAGGCGCGAGACCTGGTCCTCCAGTGCCGCCAGCTGATCGTCCTGGTAGGCGGTGGCCTCGTCGACCTGCGCCAAACCGATGAAGCGCCCGGGCCAGCGGCGTATGGCATCGGCGAAGTATTCTGCCAGGTTGCCGTAGATATGATCGTTCTGCAGCACCACCGTGCCAATGCCGGCATAGGTCATCTCGACCGCCATGCCCTCGGGCGGCGCGTGCAGATCATGCATATGCGGCGGCAGGAACTGCACATAGCAGCCCTCCCCGGCCCGCTCCCATTCGAAGCGGCCGAAGCGGCCGACTCGAAAGCCGACATCCGTGGCCCGCCCCGCCTCGGACGGATCGTCCGCCTGCCACAGATCGCGCTGGGTGACGGCCGCGTGATCGCTGCGCCGGCGATATGGCTGGTTGCCGTGCACGTGCATAGCACGTTGCTGATGCAGCAGATGCGTCGCCGCATCGGGAAAGCCGCAGGCGCCTGCGAGCGGCGGGAATATATGGCCGTGGCAGTCGACGATCTCGTATTCCAGCGTCATGTTGACCTCAGGCGCGGTAGTTAGGGTCGAGACGGTCGCGCAATCCGTCGCCGAACAGGTTGAAGGAGAAGACGAGCAGCGAGATGGCGATGCCTGGCGCGACGACGAGGTGCGGCGCCACCTCGAGGAACTCGCGGCCGCCGCTCAGCATGGTGCCCCATTCCGGCGCCGGCGGCTGCACGCCGAGGCCGAGAAAACCGAGCGCCGAGCCGACGAGCACTGCCTGTCCCGCCAGCAGGCTCGTCTCGATCACGATCACGGTGAGGGCGTTGGGCAGCACGTGGCGGACGATGATGCGCACATCGCCCATACCGACGGTGATCGCCGCCTGGACGAAGTCCTCTTGACGGATCTCCATGACCCGCCCGCGGATCAAACGTGCCAGCGGCGGCACGAAGCTGGTGGTCGTGGCCGCGATCAACCCGGTCATCCCGGCGCCGATGACGCTCGCGATCGCGATGGCCAAGATCAGGTTCGGCACCGTGAGCAGCAGGTCGACGAGGCCGGTGATGGCCGCATCGATACGGCTGCCGAAATAGCCCGCCGCGACGCCGAGGCTCACTCCGAATGTCGCGGCAATGGCGACCGAGGCGATCGCCACGGTGAGGGTGAAGCGCGTGCCCAGAATCAGCCGCGACAATAGGTCGCGTCCGATCTGGTCGGTCCCGAGCAGATGGCTAGCCGACGGCGGAGACAGAATGCCGAGGAGATCCTGATCGTTGCCGCCATAGGGAACGAGCCAGGCGCCAAACGCCGCGACTCCGACATAGGCCGCGAGCATTGCCGCCCCAATGGTGAGATAGACGTTGCGCCGACCGCGCCGTCGGGCCATCGCCGGCACGGCCGCGACCGAGGCGGTTCCATCAGGCATGGCGGAGCCGCGGATTGATGACCACGTAGAGCATCTCCACGGCGAGATTGATCAGCAGAAATCCGAGGACGAACAGCAGCGTGATGCCCTGCACCAGCGTGTAGTCGCGGGCCCCGATCGCGTTGATCATGAGATCGCCGATGCCGGGCCAGGCGAAGAGCCGTTCGACGACGACCGATCCGCCGAGCAGGTAGCCGGTTTGCAAGCCGATGACGGTCACGGTCGGGATCAGGGCGTTGCGTAGGACGTGCCGAACGACGACGGTTCGTCCGTCGAGCCCCTTGGCGCGCGCCGTGCGGACGTAGTCCTTGCGCAGCTCCTCGAGCATGACGCCGCGGGTCATGCGTGCGACCAGCGCGATGAGCCGGGCAGCGAGTGCGGCCGTCGGCATGACGAGCGACAGCCAGCCGGTGAAGCCGAAGCTCGGCAACCATCCCCAGTCGACCGAAAGAACGACGATCAGCATCATGCCGAGCCAGAAATTCGGCACCGCGAGGAGGGCCACGACGAAGGCCGAAAGCGCGTAATCCGGCCAGCGATTCTGGTAGACGGCGGCGATCACGCCCGCCGGCAGCCCGAGGGCGACGGTGGTGAGGATGGATGTCGTCATCAGCGCCAATGTCGCAGGCAGGCGACCGATGATGTGCGGCAGCGGGTTGCCGCGGAACGTCGATGAGAAACCGAGATCGCCCTGCAGAATTCCGAAGATATGGGCGAGGTACTGCTGGAGGATCGGGCGGTCGAGGCCGAGGCGCACACGCAAGAGATCGATCTCGGCCTGGCTCGCCGACGCGCCGGCCATCAGCGTCGCCTCGTCGCCGGGAATCATCTTGAAGATGAAGAAGATGATGGTCACGACGCCAAGCGCGATCGGCAGGATGCGGACGAGGCGCAACGGCACGAAGGAAAGCATGGCGCGATCAGCAGCCCGCCGCCGGCGCGCCGCCGCGCCGCTCCACCCCCCTGCCTTGAGGGCTCACGCCTCGAGGCGGGCGCGGCGCGGGATGGTGAAGACGATCGGCCAAAGCTCGACTCCCTTGAGGCCTTTGCGGAAGGCGGTCGCATTCTCGTTGACGTGGAGCCAGACATAGGGAGCATCGTCCCACACGATCTTCTGCACCTCGCCCAGAAGCTCGCCCTGCTTCGCAGGATCGGGGTTGGCATTCGCCTGTCGAAGGAGATCCTCGACGCGCGCGTTCCGGTAGCGCCCGATGTTCCACACGGTCGGCCGTCCGGCATCGTCGATGTTGGCCTTGAACAGCGATTCCAGATGGTAGAGCCCGGAAGCGTTCGACGGATTGAAGCCGAAGATCGCCAAATCGAAATTCAGCGACGCACGCTCCTGGCGGAGCGCATCGTAGTATGAGCCGCGCTCGATCTTGGTGATCGACACCTCGATGCCGACCTGCTCGAACGAGCGCGCGCAAATCTCGGCGATGCTGACGTCGCCGGGGAAGAGGCCATCCGAGGCCAGCAGCGACATTTTGAGCGGCTGGCCGCCGCGCTGCAGCTTGCCGTCGGCGCCGGGCGCGAAACCCGCCTCCTTCAACAGCGCCTTGGCGTTGTCGAGCGAGTATTCGTAGGTACCGGCCTTGCGATAGCCCTGGGTGTCGAACGCGAGCGGCGAGTCCGACGGCTTGGCGAAGCCGAAAAACACCCGCTCGGCGAGCGCCTTCACCGGCACCGCGTGATTGAGCGCCTTGCGCACCCGGGGATCGTCATAGGGCGGTCGCGTCAAATTGATCACCAGGCCCATCGGGCGCAGGCCCGGGCGGGTCATCACCTCGATATTGGGCTCGCGACGCAGGCCGGCGATCAGTTGCACGGGAACCGAGTCGATCAAGTCAACCGCGCCGCTGCGCAGCGCGGCGACGCGGGTCGCCGCCTCCAGAATGTATTTGAAGACGATGCGGTCGGTCGCCGGCTTCCCGCCCCAATAGCCCTCGAAGGCGCGGAGCACCACCTCCTGGCCCGGCGTGAAGGATTCGAGCTGGAACGGACCGGCGCCAACGGGGTTCTGCGCGATCGCCT
Source organism: Pseudomonadota bacterium (assembly GCA_016195085.1). Classification (NCBI taxonomy): domain Bacteria; kingdom Pseudomonadati; phylum Pseudomonadota; species Pseudomonadota bacterium. The sequence goes on from JACQAG010000008.1 coordinate 18,248, forward strand.
TCTCGCCGTACTTCTCCACCGCCGCGGGCGAGACCTGCGAGCCTGACCCGTGGGCGAACGAGTTGAGGATCGCCGAATAGGGCTCCGTGGTCCGGACCACCACGGTGTAGTCGTCGACGACGTCGACGCCGCTGAGCGGATCCCATAGCGGCCGGTTGGTGACCGTGCGGGTCTTGTCCATCATCCGCTCGATGTTGAACTTCACGGTCTGCGCATTGAACGGTGTGCCGTCGTGGAAGCGCACGTTACGGCGCAAACGAAAGCGCACCGACTTGAGGTCGGCGGCGATCTCCCAGCTCTCCGCCAGCTGCGGCACGAATTTCAGGTTCTCGTCGAAGTCGACGAGGCGGTCGTAGAGGCAGTAGCCGACCTCGTAGCCCGCCGGATAGGTGGCAAACGATCCCTGCGAGGGATCGAGGGCGGTGACGCCGCCGCTCTGGCCGTAGGTGAGCGTACGTCCCGGTGCTGCCTGCGCCAGCACGCGGCGCGCCAGACCGAATGCGAGCGGCGCGGTCGCCGCGCCGGTCATCAGCGCAAGTGCCATACGACGATCCATGATCAACCTCCCGTACTCGATGTTCTTCTGGGGTCGCCGGCTCGACTAGCCGGTCCATAGCTGATTCCAGGTGAAGATAGCGGGTCCACCGCCGGTGTGCACGAAGACCACGGTGTCGTCCTTGCCGAAGCGACCGTCGCGAATATGGGCGATCATGCCGGCAGCGCATTTGCCGGTGTAGACAGGGTCGAGGATGATGCCCTCCATGCGCGCAACCAGGCGCACCGCCTCGATGCCGTCCGGGCTCGGCCTGCCGTAGCCTTCGCCCACGAATCCGTCGAAATTGACGATTTCGTCGGCGCGGATCTCGAGGTCGAGGCCGAGCGTGCGCGCGGTTTCGTTGGCGATCGCGGCGGTTCGCTTCGGCACGTCGTATTCGCGGGTCGCGGTGACGCCGTGAATGGCAAAGCCATGCCACAGCTTCCGGGCGATCTCCAGACCGGCCTGCCCCTTGCCGCTCGACGACATGTAGAGCGCGGTCGGCGTTACGGCCATGGCGTCGAGCTGCTCCAATATCTCCATCGTCGTCTCGAGATAGGCGATGGCGGACGCCACATCGAACATCGGGTTGTCGTTGAGGATGTGCGGCCGCCGTCCCTTGCGTCGGCATGCTTCCGCCAGCGAGTCGAGCATGGCCCGCTGCTCCTGCCGCGTGGCGGCGAAATGCACCTCTGCGCCGAGAAGATAATCGACCAGCAGGTTGCCCTGCACCTCGTTGGGCCGGGCGCCCTCGAGGACGAGAATGGTATCGAGCCCGAGCTTGTTGCAGGCGCCGACGGTCTGGCGCGCCGAGTTGGACTGGAGATCGAGCCCGACGATGACGACGTCCGGCTTCTCGGCCATTGTGCGGGCAAGCCGGAACTCGAGGTTGCGCAGCTTGTTACCGCCGAATGCCACGCCTGTCAGATCGTCGCGCTTGAAGAAGATGCGCGGTCCGCCGAGCGCCTTGGCGAGATTCGGCGCCTCCACCATGGGCGTCGGCGTGCAGGCCAGCTTGACGCGCGGAATACGAGCGATGAGCGCGCGAATGTCGGCGAAGGACGGACTCGGCTGTTCGACGGCTCGACTTGCTACCAAGATCATTCTCCTTCGGGACCGGGGCGGCTTCTCTCCGACGGTCCGGCCGCCGCCATCTGCGTAGTCATATTACATCCCTCGCGCGCCATCATGGCGATCCGGAATTTCACCGGAGACCGCCGGCGCTCCCGCCTCAGCCGACGGCCTGCGGCGACCGGCCGACGATGCGGCGATAGAGCTCGGGGTCCGTCGCCCCCTCGCTGCCGAAGACCATGACCCTGGATGCGCCATCGAGGCCGATCGCCTCGCGTGTCGGATGATCGGCGGCGGCGGCCAGCACTCCGGCGAGGCCGCCCACCCCCGCCTCGCCGCCCACGACCGGCGCGTCGCCGCCAACGCCGGCGGCCAGAAGCCGCATCGCCGCCACCGCCGCGGCATCGGGAATGATCATGAAGAATTCCGCGCCGCGCTTCAGGATGTCCCATGCCAAGAGCGACACTTCGCCGGCGGCAAGCCCGGCCATCAGCGTCTCCAAATCGCCCTCCGACTTGGTCGGACGGCCGGCAAGGGCGCTCTGGTAGAGGCAGTCGGCGCGCTCCGGCTCGACCACGATGAAGCGCGGCCGATCCTTGCCCCAGGCCTCCCACAGCTCCGCCACGACCGCGGCGGCGAGCCCGCCGACCCCGCCCTGTAGGAAGACGTGGCTCGGCTTGATACCGGCGCCGAGCTCATCGACCGCCTCCGCCGCCATCACCGAGTAGCCCTGCATCACCATGCGCGGCACGTCGCGGTAGCCTTCATAGGAGGTGTCCGAGACCACCTGCCATCCCCGGCGCACCGCCTCCGCCGCGCAGTGATGCACCGAGTCGTCGTAGTTGCCGGCGATGCGCACCACCTCGGCGCCATAGCCGGCAATCGCCCGGCACCTTCCCTCGCTCACCGTGGCGTGGATGTAGATGACGGCGCGGCAGCCGAATTGCTGGGCACCCCAGGCGACGGAACGGCCGTGATTGCCGTCGGTGGCGCTGGTCACCACGATGTCGCCGGTCATGGCCCGGTACTGCCCGGACAGGAGCTCGGCGGCGCTCGGAATGCGACCGATCCCATCCGCGATCTTGGCGGCAAGCAGGCGATAGACGGCATAGGCGCCGCCGAGCGCCTTGAAGCTGCCGAGACCGAAGCGGCCGGCCTCGTCCTTGTACCAGAGCTCAGCGATGCCGATGGCCGCCGCCAATCCCGGGAGAGAATAGAGCGGCGTTGCCCGGTAGCCGGGCCAGGCCTCGATGATGCGGCGCGCCGCAGCCCCTTCGGCACGGTTGAGGATCGCCCGCTCCGCCTCGCCATAAGCCGAACCCGGCGCTGCCCGCGTGTTGCGGCAGAGCCCGACCGGGAATTGCTGAAGCACCCGGCTCATGGGAGCGCGCTATCGCCGTCATAGAGGTAGGGCCATTCGCGGAACACCTCGATCCGGAGCCGTGCCAGATCGGCAATGCGGCGCTCGAGTTCCGTCCCGGTCACGCGCTCGACGGTGATGCCGGTCAAGCGATCTGACGCAACCATTCCTGCAGATTGTAGTAGTTGGCGATGCGGGCGATACGGCCCTTGGCCAGATCGAAGAAGGCGCCGCCGGGCAAGCGATAGGTCTGCCCCCTTGCCGGCGGCAAGCCGGTATCGGTCGCGACATAGGCGCCGCTCACCACGTACTCAACGCCCACGTGCCTGCCCTTGGGCTCGGTCATGACCACGAGCTCCCCCACCTGTTCGCGATAGGAGCGGGCCATGCGCTCGAGAAAGCGCCGGAAGGCATCGCGCCCGATCTCGCGGCCGCCCTGGTTGATGTCGTGGGCCACGTCCTCGGCCATCAGCCCAATCATGCCGTCCCAGTCGCCGGCATTGAAGCGGTTGTAGTATTGACGAATCAATGTCGCGGCCGCGTCCGCCATGACGATCCTCTGCTGCGAGTTCCAGATAGACGCATTCCGGCATCGAAGCCAAGGCCGAATAAGTCTTTACCCGCGGTCTTTCACGCGGTGCCGCATGCTTAGAGTGCAGGCCGGGCCTTTAGTGTAGGCGAGAGCTACATCCGTGACCCAATCATAACCTTATCAGCGCTGATCCATACCCACACGCCATTGACTGATGAATTCAAGACAATCGTGGGTAACTGTTTGAAGATCACCACGCGCATCGATGATCGCATCCGCTACCGCCGGAAGGGAACCTTGCAGCTCCGCCTCGACGCGATGTGCATCAGCCCTTACGAAATCACTGCTGCCACCTGCGCGAGCTTCTACTCGCTTCAACCTCTGGGTATCGTCGGCCGCCAAAAAGATAAGCTTCACTATTGAAGGTGCGGCCATCGCAACAAGGATGTTTTGGACACTGACATGCCGGATGCCATCGACAAGAAGGTATTCTCCTGGTCTGAAGTGACCGCTATCAAGAACAGCGCGGCAGAATGGTTCGCTGCCTGTGGCGACTAGCGCCTGACCAAGATCCTGTAACGCCTCACGGGATTCTGGGTTCTGACCACGCCTCACGAGTTCAGCACGAAGATAGTCGCCGAAGCTTACGCGAGGCCACTCGAGCATCTCAGCCAAGGTCTGGCTAACAGACGATTTGCCGCTACCAATGCGCCCTGCGAAAGAGACCACTAGCCCCATTAGAACCGAAATGCTGATTGACGAGAACGTAACGACACCCATCCGCGTCGATCTCTTTTGCGCCATTCAAGTGGATCTATCGTGGCGGTCTCCGCAAGTTCTATTAGCGTCACATATGTAGCATCGCGTTGAGTTTCCCAGAACGCATCATCAGCGCATATCATATCGCCATATCGTTTTCTGATTTGCTCGAACTGCCCGTCCGAGAGGTCATGAAACCACGCGCGTTTTGCGAGCGTAAGGCCCCGCACAGGGCCAGAAATTTCCTTAACGAGAATGACATCACCTTCCGCCACCTCACCGAATGGTGCGCAGCGCCTTCGACTGAATCGTGACTCCACAGTCTTTCGGCCGCTCAAAACCAGGGATAGGAACGGCTCTGCAAACACTGCGAGATGTATGCCAACTGGGCTCCCGGGTAGGGATATCGTATGCAAGTAGCTTAACCAGAAGCTATGCTTGACGACCCGACCCAAGAGTTCGTTGATTCCGGCTGCCACTTTTCGCTCCGTCCAGCGCTGTTTCCAAATCGACTGGATCGCTCCTCTGACGACTCCAGACGGGCGAGAGAGCGCAAATAATCCTTCAGCCGCCTCACCTCATCACGCTCCTCAATCGTGGCCCAAAGGAGCGGGAGAGTGCCAGAGTCTTCTTCGTTGCTAGAGAGAGCTAAAGCCACTGTGATGACCAATTCCGGATTGTTAGTGGCGAAGATCCGATTTCCCGAAGTCCACAGCTGGGCTCGCTTCCGGCGGGGATCTTTGCGACTGACCGTAGGCAAAATATCGCCATCGACAAGCGAAATAATAGGGCATCCGCTCTGCAAAGGGACACTGCGACGACGTACGTATAGACGCATCCGACCAATCATCACTTCGTACCAGTAGTTCCTTTGGTCGCTGGCTGTTGGTACAGCGCGGCTCAGTGTTTCGGCCTTTCGGAAGACCACAAGATCACCACGACGCCACGAGTGTGGGGCTTGTAAGCCTGCAGCTGCGAGGGCATTCGCCTCAAAAAACGGCGTTTCATAGGTGAGAGCAAAAGTGCGTGTATCGAGATGCACGAGGCCGATGTGCGCCGCAAATGTCATTACCTTGGCCCGGTCATCTGCTGCTTTTGATCGCGCTCCTTCGGGAGGCAAGCTGATAAGGACATACCCTCCTATGCGACATGCGGCCACTGCAGAAGCCAACATCGGCCGGACGTAGTCGAGGTACCATGGAGGATCAAGGATGATGACCGAGGCGGTATTGCAGTAGGACATCGCGGGATTGCAAAACTCAATCGTTAGAGGAGCGCCGCTGGCCTGGTTGAGTGCCGTTAGACGATGCGTCACCGTGTTGGGTTCGCCAAGGAATATCACGGGCCTTTGGAGGGGCCGAGATAGTGCTTCGATTGCTACGCCGGGTGTACCGAACAGCAATATAGGTTGCCCCACCTCGCAAATGTCGTCGGCCAGGTCGAGTAACAAGCGCGCGGCATCCGGCGTGAACCGCCATTCATAGTTTATAGGATGCGGTAGCGGCAGCAACGAACGAGGGCGCGGCGTGAGTATTGGTTGGATGTGGGCCTCGCGCTCGATTGCGCGGGCTGTGTGAGCTGCGATTTGACCCCGCGCGGCAAGGCGCCTAACTGCGTCGAGCGCGATCGTGGGATACACTGACGGCAGGCGTTCCAAGAGATGGGCGTAGCTGGTGTAGCCTGCGCTCAACTGTGCAGCGACCCAAGTCTCAACCATTCTCTCGAAGACCAGAGATCCCTGATTCATCGCTCTGGCCATTAGTGCTACTGAACTCCGGTGATAGGCACGTTGGCGACGTCTAACGCGCGGGCGGTGGGTTCAAAGCGACGATCAAGTTCGGATTCCCAGGCAGCAATCGCTTCCTCTTGAACGGCAAGACTTCGCTCTCGGTCAGCTGTGAGGCGGCTGTTAACTGGCGAGAAGACCCTGATCTGCAATGGCGTGACGCGAAGCGGAAGGTTCGGGTTTAGGTTTTGAAGTCGATCGACGAAATTAGCGACGCTCGCCGCCACTCCTTCAGAGTAGGGTGATGTCAGCGTGACATAGCCATAGAGGTCGATGTCTAACGTCAACAGCCGACGCATAATCACAAACTGATTATCAAAGTCCTCCTCTGCGGCTCGTGTGTTGAACGCGAATGAACGCGCGTCATAGCCCTTAAAACAACAAACTCGGCCATAATTTTTGTATTCTTGCATGATATCGAGCTGTGTTTGGTCGAGTTTGTCGAACAAATATGTTGTGCTGAGGTTGTCGTCAGTCCACAGGTAGGTAGTCTGGTCGAGCCCAACATTCTTCAGCGCACTCATCATCCATGGCGTCCACTCAGGGATGAGATCGGGTGATCCACCAGACAAGTCAATGATTCGCGGTCGATCAGGTTCAGCCTGGTACATGCTGACGAGCTCTTCCGGTGTCAGCCAAGCCGAAAGAGACTGATTCGCACTGAGAAGGTTGTAGGGCACGAAGCAATACCAGCAACGCCATGCACAGGCCGCATTCTGAAATACCTGGGCGCGCATCATTTGTGGGGGCGGATTTATACCCAGGGCCTTGCTCGCAGGAACTATCGGCAATGGATTGATTGGCCAACCCGAAGATGTCGTTTGCTTGAAATGGCGAACGCGACCGTAACCTCTGCAGTTAGTCGGGGCGCTCAGATCTACTTCTTGCTCGGAGCCTGCCAATCGGGAGACCAGAAGGCGCCGTCCCGCTACGTCAATGGCACGCGCGCGTAAAGTCTCGGAAAGCTTCGCCGTATCGATTGGCTTAGTGAGGGCGCTCATCGGGGTATCGCGCCTGCATCGGGCAGTTGTGCATGTTGACGTCGTGGAACCTTGATTGGATCATCCAAGAGATCGGGGACTCGCTCATCGAGGAAGAGATCAATCAGCTTGGCGCAGTACTCAAATTCCTCCCGCGTTAGCGATCGCCCTTTAGGGATTGAGTGCCAGTATTCTAAGCAGGTACGACAGCAGCAGGCGGTGGCGTGTTGGGCGTAATAAATAGCATTGCCATGCAGCGGCGTTTGGCGTCCGTCTCGTGGCGGGTTGGCCGACGCGAGATATTTCGCTAGGCGGTCACGTGCTGCAACCTTCAGTTTGATCCGCCCCTTGCGTTGTGCATGACGAATTGCCGTTTCGTCGATCTCTTTGTGGAAGAAGTGATGGCGGATTAGCTCGTGTTGAAGCGCTCGGAAGGTGTGCTGTGCATCCCTAAGATCACGCAAATGTACGCGCTGCCAATTAATAAGATCTGCCCCACAAGCTCTACATCTGCCCCGCTCCTCGGATGTCATCCTTTTGAGCTGCTTGAAACAATGTAAGCCGTTGTCACAATCGGTTGATGTGCACTTGATCTCAAGCGGGGGAGGTTTTTGAAAGCCAGTCATGGCACCCTCAGTGCAAGGAGCGTTCGAGAAGTTGACGATCTAAGTCGCTATCGATCGCGAAGGGAAAGCGTTCAAAAAAGACATCACGGGCGATGGTCCATGGATCTGTATCGCCAGTCTGGAGATTAGCGGCAGCACCCCACCAATTGATGTTCTGCCAGGAAAGGCGGAACGCCAGATAATTGGCGAGTGCTCCGATGTCGACGCCCTCGCGTTTGGCGACAGTAGGGACAACACGCTTAAGACGCTCCACGGAGTTCCGTGCCGCGGCTACGCAAGCCTGCGCCAATTCTTCCGCTCGACCATCCAACACCACGTCACCAGCGAATTGGCTGGCTGCAACCTCTTCATCAGATTTGCGACGCTCGGGCGAAGTTTCGTCGGCTTCGATAACTTCCATCGTCTCCGCCTCAGGCCGCTGCGCAGCGTGGAATAGCTCGTGGAGTAGATCGAATAGCCAGCGCGCTTCATGCTTGGAGGATTGCTTCAAGACGACAACATTGCGTCCCTGATAGCGCCAGCAGGCGCCATGGAACGTCCCCCGGTTCTTAAGCGGCAGCACTGGCACCCCGATATCCCAGGCGTAGCGTAAGGTTGAGCTGAGTGTCAGGACAGCATAGCGCTCGACAATTGCGTACCGCATTGTGCGGGCTGCAGTCGGAATAAGCGTCTTCGGCAGATTGCTCGAACCCTTGAGAACTACGACAGAAAGATAATTCGCGTACGCCGCATAAAGGGTTGTATCGGCCAGGTTACGACCGGCCGGAATCTTGAACCGCGCCTCTGCGGCTGCGAATCGGGGCGCGGCCAACGGCTGTGCACCGAAGAGGTTATCAGGAGTCCATCCGAACACGCGCCCAAGTGCCGCCGTCGCTTTCGCCGACAATGCTCCATCGTCCTCAGTGGGCACCTCTCCCGCAGCTCGAGCCGCATCGATGGACGACAATAGGTGCGTGACCAGAAAATCACGATCAAGGCCGACCTGCCGGAGTTTGCTTACGAGACCATTGAAACTGTCGGGAGCAACCGGAAGAAGAATGTCATTTCTAATGCGTACACCGATAGCATCCGCGACTTTGCGCAGTCTCTCAAAGCTCGTCGAGGCGTAGCGCTCGGCCTCATATCGCTGAATCTGCTGTTCCTTCATCCCGAGACGGTCAGCCAAGGCTTTTTGGCTGAGACCGGCGACAATTCGAGCCTTGATTAGGCCCTCCGCCAGTTCATCAAACGAGTTAATGGAAATGACGGCCATATCCGCTGCCTTTAACCGTTCATACTCCGACAGTTCGGCACGCAGATCTTCGAGTTGACTCTCAAGAGCTTCTCGTTCTGCTTGAATCAGACGCGGATGGACGCCTTCCCTCGCGCCACCTTCCGCAGCGAGGTCGGCGAGGGCGCGACGAAAGTTGTCGGCTTCAGCTCTGGTGATCTTGTACTGACGTTCGTTGGTGATCATGGGAGACTCTTAAGATTGATCTGTAGGATTCCTTTGGGTACGCCATCGCGGTCTTTAAGAAAGAACTCACGGTAGCGAATTCCGGCCGCGGCCAGGGCAGTGGCGGGAAAGAGTTCACCGCCAAACTTGGCTTTCATGGCGGCACGCTTGTTGGAGAAGTCGAGTAGGACCGGATCAAGAAGGCTCGGATCCACTCCTCGGGGGTCCCATGCCCCGTCATAGTCGTCCGGCAGGTCTTTTACAGAGATGAAGCTGCCGTTAAGAAGGACAGACTCGCATCCTGCTCCCGCGAGGCTTTTCGCCGCTCCGAGCAGTCCGCCAACGAGACCCGTTCGGTGCGAATTTCCCGAGAAGCGAGCCACCATTTCGGTCCACGAGCTGTCATGGACGCCGGGCGGCAAATAGCCAGTCGCTGCATCAAATGCGGGGATCATCAACACAACAATATCGTTGTGTTGATGATGATGTCAAGGTTCATAGACGTACGCGGCTCGGCACGGGCTTAAACAGCGCGACACCAACCCGCGGCGGATTGGATATGTCTGCTCAATCAATAAATTAACTAGAGATGAACATAGCTTGCGCCACTCTTACGCAACAAGCCAGGGGCACGATTACGCGCTTCCGGGCCCATCTCTTGCGCGGCTGGAAGGGTGATTCTCACCCCTACCGGGCGTCACATTGAAGGAGAGAGTCGGGGTTGGGGCGCCTTCCTATTCGATGCGCACCAGGATGCGGTCGTAGTCGACCGGGCCCTTCGGGCTTTCGAAGGCGATGCCGAAATGCTCCAGCCGCCAGCCATACTCGTCGAAATCATGCCAGCGGGCGTCGAGCTCGGCGCGCGGAATGTAGCCGATGCCGAAGGTCGCGGGGTCCTCGAAGTAGAAATTCCTCTCGTCATAGCCGGTGGCGACGATGTAGTGCCCATCCTCGGTGCGCCGCTCCCAATCCGCGGGCACGCCGGAAGGTCCGTCGACCCAGGCTTGCAGCGCGATGATGACGGGAATGCCGCGGTCGATGAAGGCTTGCAGATCCTGCGTGCTCATATGCTCGAAGTCGGCGGTCTTGAGGCCGTACTCGCCGGCGACCCGTTCGATCTCCCACCAGCGCGTTCCGATCTTGCGATCGGTGCCGAGCTTGGCCATCAGCGTGTCCTGGCGCGAGTCGATACCGTAATAGGCAAGCACCGCCTGGAGCGCCGCCGCTCCGCAGGCATAGACCGTGTGCTGGCGCACATCGGGCATGGCCAGCATGCGGGGCCCGCCCGCCGCGGCCGCGGCCGGGACGAGGAGGAGCGCCAGGCCGAAGGCCAGAACCGCCAGCGCACGCCGCCCGCCGATACACCATGGACGCCGCATCATTTGCCGCCCCGCTTGACTCAAACGTGGAACAGCCGCCCGAGCCCCGGCAGCGTGTCCTTGACCCCGGCCAAGCGCAGCGCGTGCCAGGCCATCGCATGGTTGCTGGAGGTGACCGGCTTGCCGAGGGCGGCCTCGAGCGCCGCCACATGCTCGGCTACGCGCAGGCTGGTGCAGGCGACGAAGACCGCATCCACCGCCTCGTGCCGGCCGAGCTCGGCGACGGCGCTTCGGATCGACTCACCGGAGATCCTGGCGACCTCGTCGTCGTTCTCGTGATTGTAGGAGCCCATTACCGGCACGGCGAGCCCTCGCTCCTGGAGGAAGTCGCGCATCATGTGGTTGATACGCGCGATGTAGGGGGTGAGGAGCGCCACCCGTCGTGCTCCCAAGGCTTGCAAGCCGGCGACCGCTGCGGTGATCGGGCTGGTGCAGGCGATGCCTGGTCTGGCCTGGCGGATGCGCTGCCACACCTTTTCCTCGCCGATCACCATGGCCCCCGAGGTGCAGCCATAGGCGATAACGTCGAGATGCTGGCCGGGGCGGATCACCGCCGTGGCTTCGGTCAAGTCCTGCTCCATCGCCGCCAGCGTCTCCGGCGTAATGGTGCTCGAATTCATGATCCGGCTCTCGTAGAAGGCGATGCCGTCCTGGCTCAGCATGCGGCGCCACTCATATTCGATGGTGTGATCGGTGGCGAGCACGATGAGCCCGATGGCGGCGCGGTGGGCGATGCCCCGGTCGAGGGTGAAGGCAAGCTTGGTCCGGTCGACCAGGAGCCCGGCATCCTCTCGCTTACGCTCTTGCAACGCGGTCATGGCGAATACTCCGTCATCCAGACGATCGACGCCGCAAACATCACGCGGCCGCCGGCATGATGCCAGCGAGATCGAGCTCGGGCTTCAGCCCACCCACGAGATCGGCCAGCACCCGGCCCGAGCCGCAGGACATGGTCCAGCCCATATGGCCATGGCCGGTGTTGAGCCAAAGGTTCCGGTAGCGGGTCGGGCCGATGATCGGCGTGCCCTCCGGCGTCATCGGCCTCAGGCCCGCCCAATAGTTGGGCTGGTCGCAGTCGGCGGCCTCGGGAAAGAGGTCGCGGGCGGATGCCAGCATGGTACGGAAATCGCCGGGGGTGTGGCTGGTGTCGTAGCCGGCGAAGTCCGCGGTCGCGGTCAAGCGCAGGCGATCTCCGAAGCGGGCATAGGCGACGAGCTTGTCCTCGTCTACGCCGCCGATCGCCGGCGCCCGGTTGCTGCCCCGGATCGGCAGGGTCAAGGAATAGCCCTTGATCGGATAGATCGGGATCTTGATGCCGAGCGGGCGCGCCATGATCGGCGAATAGCAGCCGAGCGCCATCACATAGGCATCGGCGGTGAGCCGGCCTCGGCGCGTCTCCAGGCCGGTGATGCGATCACCCTCCCTCGAAATGCGCTCGATCGGTGTCTCGAAAGCGAAGCTGACGCCCGCTTCCTTGCAAATATCCGCCAGGTTGCGGGTGAACAGGTTGGCATCGCCGCTCTCATCCGTGGGCGCGTAGATGGCGCCGGCGAGCTTGGCAGTGGCGCCCGCGAGGGCGGGATCGATCCGAGGAATCTCGCCGGGCTCGATCAGTCTCAGATCGAGGCCGTTGTCCTGGAGGATGCGCATCGTGGCCGCGCCGCGGGCGAACGACTCCTGGCTGCGATAGAGGTAGAGCAGCCCGCCTTTGAGCCCGTCATAGGCGATCTTGGTCTCCGCCACCAGCTGATGCAGCGCTGCTTGGGAATAGAGGCAGAACCTGACCTTGCGCGTGGTGTTGAGCCGCGCCTTGGCGCTCGTGCAGTTGGCGAGGAATTTGAGGCACCAGGACCACATGCGCGGATCGGCACGAAGGTGCAAGCGCAACGCTTGGTCGTCGCGGAACAGCGACTTCAGGAGGATCTTCGGCGCCCGTGGGCTGGCCCAGGTATAGGAGTGGCCCGGCGCCACCAGCCCGGCATTGGCGAAGCTGGTCTCGTTCGCCGGCAGCGCCTGGCGATCGACCACGGTCACCTGATGGCCGGCCTTGGCGAGGTAATAGGCGCTGGTGACGCCGATCACGCCGGCGCCCATGACCAGGATCCTCATGGCGAAAGGATGGACCCGGGCTGAGCCAGGCGCAAGGCCGGGAGGCCCGCCGCGAGGCCGGTGGCGAGAGGCAGGCGCGATCGCCGTCCCCGATGGACCGGGGCGGGCCACCTCCGCTATCGTCCGCGATAACGATAAAGCATCTGGGAGGCGCCTATGCGCGGCATGATGATGGACCGGCCGCTCCTGATCCAATCCCTTCTCGAGCACGCCGCCACCCGCCACGCCGACACCGAGATCGTCTCGCGCACGGTCGAGGGACCGATCCACCGCCACGGCTATGCCGATGCCGAGCGCCGCGCCAAGCGGCTGGCGAACGCGCTGACCAGGCTCGGCATCGGCCACGGCGACCGGGTGGCGACGCTCGCCTGGAACGGCTACCGGCATTTCGAGCTGTATTTCGCCGTTTCCGGCATGGGGGCGGTGTGCCACACCATCAATCCCAGGCTCTCCCCGACCCAGCTCGAATACATCGTGAACCACGCCGAGGACCGCTTGCTGTTTCTCGATGCGAGCTTCCTGCCTTTGGTGGAGAAGCTCGCCCAGGCGTTCCCGTCCATCCGCTACTTCGTGGTGATGACCGACCAGGAGCACATGCCGAAGACCAGCATCAAGCAAGTGCTCTGCTACGAGGAGCTGCTGGCGGTGGAGACGGATCACTTCGTCTGGCCGAGCTTCGATGAAAACACCGCCGCCTCGCTCTGCTACACTTCGGGCACCACCGGCAATCCCAAGGGCACGCTCTACAGCCACCGCTCGACCGTGCTGCACTCCTACGCGGTGTGCATGGCCGACACCGTCGGTCTCTCCTCGGTCGACAGCGTCTGCCCGATCGTGCCGATGTTCCATGTGAATGCCTGGGGCATGCCCTATGCCGCGCCGATGACCGGGGCGAAGCTGGTCTTTCCCGGCCCCAATCTGGACGGGGCGAGCCTGCACAAGCTGTTCGAGGCCGAGCGGGTCACCTTGACCCTGGGCGTGCCCACCGTGTGGCTGGCGCTGTTGAAGCACATGGACGACAGCGCCAGCCGGTTCTCCACCCTCAACCGCACCGTGATCGGCGGCTCGGCGGTGCCGCGGGCGATGATCGAGGCCTTCGAGAACCGCTACGGTGTTGCCGTGGTGCAAGGCTGGGGCATGACCGAGATGAGCCCGGTCGGCACCGTTGGCACCTTGAAGGCGAAGCATCGGGCGCTGCCGGCCGATCGGCAGGTCGACTACAAGGTGAAGCAAGGGCGCTTCCTCTACGGCGTCGAAGCCCGCATCCTCGATGCCGACGACCATGTGCTCCCCAATAACGGCGTGAGCGTGGGCGAGATGGTGGTGCGCGGCCCTTGGATCGCGTCGGGCTACTTCAACGACGAGAAGGCGAGCCGCGAAGCCGTCACCGCCGATGGCTGGTTCCGCACCGGCGACGTCTGCACCATCGATGCCGACGGCTACGTGCAGATCACCGACCGGCGGAAGGACGTGATCAAATCCGGCGGCGAATGGATCAGCTCGATCGATCTCGAAAACTTGGCGGTCGGCCACCCCGATGTGATGGAGGCCGGCGCCATCGGCATCCCCCATCCGAAATGGGGCGAGCGGCCGCTCCTGGTCGTCGTGCCGAAATCGGGAAGAGCGCCGACGGCGGAATCCATTCTCGCCTATATGGCCGACCGGATGCCGAAATGGATGCTGCCGGATGCGGTGGTGAGCGTGGCCGAGCTGCCGCACACAGCCACCGGCAAGATTCTCAAGACCAAGCTGCGCGAGCAGTTCCGCGAGTATCGGTTGCCGACGGCATGAGGACTATGGTTCGCTCGACACCGCATAACGTTGCAATGAACCGGGGAGGAGACGACATGCTGAAGCTCAGTCTGACCAAGCGGCAATTCATCGCCGGAGCGGCGGCCGTCGGCACCAGCACCTTCATGCCGGCGATCCTGAAGGCGCAGAGCGCCATGGTGCTGCGCTGGGGCGACGTGGTGGCGCCAACCCATCCCTCGCCGCAGTCGGCCGAGCGCGCCGGCAAGGAAGTGAAGGAGAAGACCGGCGGGCGCATCGAGATCCAGAGCTTCCCCTCGGGCCAGCTCGGCGGCTCGCGCGACATGGTGGAGGCGGTCGCCTCGGGCGCGCTCACCATGGTGACCGAGGGTGCGGCCATCATCGGGCAATACCTGCCGCAGATCTCCATCATCGAGGCGCCCTATATCTGGAACGACGCCCAGCACATGGCCCGGGCGCTCTCCTCGCCCTTGATCGACGAGCTCAACAAGACCCTGATCGAGAAGCGCGGCATCCGTATCGTCGCTGTTACCTATTACGGCAAGCGTCACCTCACCACCGGCAAGCGCGAGGTGCGCAGCGTTGCCGACATGCAGGGATTCAAGCTGCGCGTGCCCGAGGTCGACACCTTTACCGCCATGGCCGAGGCGTGGGGCGCGAAGCCGACGCCGATGAATTTCGGCGAGCTCTATCTCGCGCTGTCGCAAGGAGCCGTCGACGGCCAGGAGAACCCGCTGCCGACCATCCAGTCCGGCAAGTTCTACGAGGTGCAGAAATACCTGGTGCTCACCGGCCACATCATCACGCCCCGCCTGGTGATGGTGAACGATGCGCAATGGCAGAAGCTCGCCGACGGCGACCGGGCCATCGTGCAAGCCGCCATCCGCAGCGCCTCGTCCTGGAACGACGGCGAAATCCTGAGCCAGGAGGCGGGTCTGGCCGAAATCTTCAAGAAGGGCGGCATGACCGTGATCGAGCCGGACGTGGAGAGCTTCAAGAAGCCGGTCCTGGCAAAGCTGCCTGCCATGTTCGAGGCGAAATGGGGCAAAGGCCTCTGGGACCGCATCCGCGCGCTTTAGGGTCGGGTCCTCTCCAATAACCCGATAAGACCCTCACCCCCACCCTCTCCCGCAATGCGGGAGAGGGAGCATGAGGATGCTCCGGAGCCCCTCTCCCGCACCGCGGGAGAGGGTGCCGAGCGAAGCGAGGTGGGTGAGGGTCTGGGGACGTCGATGCTCGCTGTGCGCTTTCCGTGAAAGCCTTGATCCTCGCACGCGCCAGCGCCTGGTCCGACTGCGCCGCCAGGCTCTTGGCGATCGGGCTCATGCTGGCGCTGTTGACCAGCGTCATGCTGGGCGTGGTGACGAGGGCGCTCGGCGACCCGCTCATCTGGACCGACGAGGCCTCGCGCTTTCTCATGGTCTGGCTCGCGGTCATCGGCTGGTGGCTCGCCAGCCGCAGCCGCGTGCACATCCGCATCCGCTTCTTCATCGACTTTCTACCGGCGGCGTGGCGCCGCCGGGGCGAGCTGGTGATCCAGCTCGCCGTGGCACTCTTCGGTGTCCTCGTCGCCTGGTACGGTGTCAGCCTGGTCACCCGCAACTACGACGTGACCGCGACCTCGCTGCCGATCTCCATGTCGCTGCTCTATCTCCCGGTGGTCATCGCCGGCCTCGTCACCTTCGTGCAGGCGCTGGCCGAGGCTCGGGAAAGCCTCGGCCGCGCGCGGGGTGCCAGCGAATGACCCAGCTCATGCTGGAGATCGCCGGCGTCTGGCTCCTGGCGGTGCTGGCGGGGCTGCCGCTCTTCGCCTCCATGGGGTTGGCAGCCTTCGCCTTCGTGCACGTGGCCGGCCTTTCGGATTCGATCGTCCCGCAGAAGATGGCGCAGGCGATGAACTCGTTTCCGATCATCGCGGCACCGCTTTTCATCCTCATGGGCAACATCCTGGCCGCGGCCCGGATCACCGACAAGATCGTCGCCTTCGCCACCGCCCTCATCGGCTCTGTGCGCGGCGGCTATGCCCATGCCAGCATCTTGGCCAGCATGATCTTCGCCGGCATGGTCGGATCGGCGGTGGCGGATGCGGCCGGCACCGGGGCCATCGAGATCCGGGCCATGCGGCGGGCCGGCTACCGGGCCGAGGTCGCCGCCTCGATCAATGCGGCCGCCGCCACCATCGGCCCGATCATTCCGCCCAGCCTGCCGATGGTGATCTATGGCGTGACTGCGGATGTCTCCATCGGCCGGCTGTTTCTGGCCGGCTTCCTGCCGGGCATCCTCATGGGTGTGAGCCTGATGGCGCGGGTGGCCTGGATCGCCAGACGCGAGGGCTTCGCGCCGCGCCCCTTCGGCGGCCTTGCCAATCTCTGGCAGGCGTTTGGCGACGGCATCTGGGCCTTGCTGGCGCCGGTGTTGCTGCTGGGCGGCATGTTCAGCGGCCTCTTTACGCCGACCGAAGCCGCGGCGGTGGCCACGCTCTATGCCTTGTTCCTGGGCCTGGTCGTCTATCGCACCCTCGAAGTGAAGGCGCTTCCGGGCATCCTCGCCGACAGCGCCGAAACCACCGGCCTGGTCATGGCGCTGGTCATGGTCGCGGGCGCGCTCGGCTGGTGCATGTCGATCTCGCGCCTGGCGCAGTCGGCCACACCCGCGGTCGTCGCCGCCATTCACGATCCCTTGTTGTTCTTGCTCACCTGCAACCTCGTGCTCTTGCTGATCGGCTGCTTCATGGAGACCCTGGCGGCACTCCTGCTGCTGATCCCGATCATGGTGCCGGCGGCACAAGGCTTCGGCATCGATCCGGTGCAGTTCGGGCTCATCATGATCTTCAACCTGATCCTCGGCACCATCCACCCGCCGGTGGGCGTGGTGCTGTTCGTCACCTCCCGCATCGCCGAGATCAGCTATGAGCGCCTGTCCAGGGCGATCCTGCCCTGGCTGGTGCCGCTCCTCGTGGTGCTGCTGCTGATCACCGTGTGGCCGCCCCTGACCCTGTGGCTGCCGAATCTGGTGCTGCCGGTGAAGTGAGCGGCAGCGCGGGCTCGCGCGCGTCGTCCATCCGAGCCCCGGCTTCGCGCTCCAAGAGGGCGCGCTTGCGCTTCACGCCCCATCGATACCCGGCCAGGGTTCCGTCCTTGCGCACCACGCGATGACAGGGAATGGCGACGGCGATCGGGTTCGCGGCGCACGCGTCGGCGACCGCGTAGGGCTCCTTCGGGGCACCGACGCGACGGGCGATTTCCGAATAGCTTGCGGTCGAGCCCGACGGGATCCCACGGAGGGTTTGCCAGACGCGCTGTTGGAACTCCGAGCCTCGCGCGTCCAGCGG
Source organism: Pseudomonadota bacterium (assembly GCA_016195085.1). Taxonomy (NCBI): domain Bacteria; kingdom Pseudomonadati; phylum Pseudomonadota; species Pseudomonadota bacterium. The sequence goes on from JACQAG010000008.1 coordinate 35,921, forward strand.
CAGATCGAGCGCACCCGCGGGGGCTTCGAGGAATTCCAGAACCTTCGTTAACAGCAGGCCGAGCTCCGCACCCCCATCAACCAGCACCGCCGCCGGCCAACGGGCTCTGAGATCGCGCCGCAGCGATTGCGCGTTGGACCCCAGCAGAATCGATGCGATGCCTTTGTCGCTCGTCGCAGCCAGGACCGTACCCAGCCAGCACGCGCCCACTGCGAACCGGATGGGCTCGCCGGCAGGACCTGCGTGGGTGGGGCACGAGGCTGTTTCGAACCGATTGCCGTCGGTAGGCAATGTCGACCAATCCATGTCAGCTCCTCCTCGGAATCGGCAGACCGTCTCGGTCCCCGCCTGTCATGGACAATTGGCGATCACCGCGCCCGGGCCACTCCGCTTCTTGCGTTGCAATTCTTCTTCAGTGTCGATCCGCCCGCATGGAAGCTATGCCGGCAGCGCCAGCCGGTAGACCCTTGCCGCCGTCAGCGAGAATAGGTCGGCCTTTTCCGCAGCGCTGGCTCCCGATGCGAGCTTCTTGCAGGCGTTCCAGAACACAGGATAGCTGTAGGACCCCTTGTCGACGGGAAAGTTGCTCTCGAACATGGCGCGCCCGGCGCCGAAGGCCGCGATGCAGGTGTCGATATAGGGCCGCCATGCGGCAACGAGATCGTCCGAAGACGGCGGATCGGGCTTGTCCTCGAAGCCGAAGCCATTGAGCCGCATGCCGAGTCCGCCCAGCTTCACGCTCACATTCGGGCATCGGGCGAGTCCGCGGATGGCCCCAGACCAGACTTTGAAGACCTCATCGCGCCGTCCGGCATAGGGGCCAAGCCCCAAGGGCCCGCCGACATGGTTGAGCACGATGCGCGTCTCCGGAAACGCCCGGGCCAGCGCCGTCAGCTCGTCGATCTGCGGATGATAGAGCCAGGCATCGAAGGAGAGCCCCAGGGGCGCCAGACAAGCGAAGCCCTGGCGGAAGGCCGGATCGGCCATCAGGCCTGCGGGCATCTCGTAGGCCGGATTCCGCAATCCGGCGTAGGCATCCCATGCGGTCGAGTGGCGCATGCCGCGGAAGCGGTCGGGAGCGACGCCCAGATGCGCCTCCAGGACCGGCTTCGCCAGCGAGCCTAAGCGGAGATCGGCATGGCCGACGATGCCGGCGCAGATTTGGCTCAGGCCGTAGCCGCCGCTGGCGCTCATCGCCGCCACGCCGTTGACGAATTCCGTCTCGCCCACCGGCTTCATCGCTTCCGGCCCCTGGGCGCGGTGCATGGCGCGGCACTGCAGGAACACGGTGGCGACGATGTTATGGCCGCTGTTCAGATCCTCCAGCAGCTCCGGCAACAAGTAACGCCAATCCGGCCGCTCCCAGAGATGATGGTGCGGGTCCACGATCGGCAACGCCGGCTCCAGGATCGCTTCCTGCCGCCGGTCGAGCCACTCCTGACGGACCTTGAGAAAGATGCTGGGCGCGGCAGGCGGCTTGCTGGCGACACTCATAGGCGCGGCTCCTCCCCTTGGACTAGGCGGCGATGGTAGGCCGGATCGCCGCGTCCACGCACGCCCGTTCGCTTCGGGGTTGACAGAGGCGGCTCCGATCCCAATACTTAACTTCGTGGTTAAGTATCAACAAGCCGCTCTCGACCGCACCTTCGCCGCGCTCGCCGATCCGACGCGGCGCACGCTCCTGGCGCAGCTCAGCCAAGATGAGAGCCGGTCGGTGAGCGAGCTGGCGCGGCCGTTTGCGATGTCGTTGCCGGCGGTCATGAAGCATCTCGATGTGCTGTCGGAAGCCGGACTCATCCAGCGGGTGAAGAGCGGCCGCACGGTCGCCTGCCAGTTAACCGCCCGACCCATGGAGGACGCGGTGAACTGGCTCAATCGCTACGCCCGCTTCTGGTCCGAGCAGCTCGATCGCCTTGCCGCCTACGTGGAGAACGAAGCATGTCGACCCAGCCCAACCTCACCTTCAAGCCCAGCCTCACACTCAAGCGCCGCCTCAACGCGCCGCCGGCGAAAGTCTACGGCGCCTGGACGGTGCCGCAGAAAATAATGGGCTGGTTTGGGCCGACCGGGGCCCGGACCATCAGCGCCGAGACCGATCCGCGCACCGGCGGCGGCTTTCGCGTGGTCTTCGTCACGCCCGACGGCGAGGAGCATGACGTGAGCGGCATCTACCGCGAGGTGGTGGCGAACGAGAAGCTGGTGTTCACCTGGGTCTGGCGCAGCATGCCGGAGCGCCAGTCGCAGGTGACGATCCTCATCAAGCCGGACGGCGCGGGCAGCCTGCTGACGCTCACCCATGAGCAATTCTTCGACGAAGCCGCGCGCGACCGCCATCGCGATGGCTGGACTGGAATACTCGACAAGCTCGAGCGCTTTATCACCTGAAGACCAGGAGGACGAGGACATGGAACCGCACAAGATCGTCTCTCGCGAGGAGTGGCTGGCGCTCCGCAAGCAGCATTTGGTCAAGGAAAAGGCCTTCACGCGGCTCAGGGATCATTTGAGCCGGGAGCGGCGCGAACTGCCCTGGGTCAAGATCGACAAGACCTATGTGTTCGACGGACCTACCGGCAGGGTGACGCTGGCCGAGCTCTTCGAGCACCGCAGCCAGCTGATTGTCTATCACTTCATGTTCGCGCCGGATTGGGAGGAAGGTTGCCCCGGCTGCTCCTTCCTTTCCGACCACATCGACGGCGCCAATCTGCATCTGGCGCACCACGACGTGTCTCTGGTCGCGGTCTCGAGAGCCCCCTATCACGAGTTCCAGGCGTTCAAGAAACGCATGGGCTGGCGCTTCGACTGGGTGTCTTCCTACGAGAGCGACTTCAACTACGACTTTCACGTGTCATTCACGGAGGCAGACGCCGCCAAGGGCAAGGCCTCCTACAACTACGACGTCGTCGATGGCGGCGGTGGAGAGATGCCCGGCATCAGCGTGTTCTACAAGGACGAAGCCGGCACCGTCTTCCACACCTACTCTTCCTATGCACGCGGCGGCGATCTCCTGATCGGCGCCTACAACTACCTCGACTTGACGCCGAAGGGCCGCAACGAGACCACCATTATGGATTGGATGCGGCACCACGACCGCTATGAGGCCGATGGCGGCGTCGATCCGACCGGGCTGTCCGTCGCTCACCAGGAGGAGGCCGCCTGCTGCCGTTCGGATTGACGCCCTTATTCGAGCGCTACGGCAAGGAATTCGACCCGAAGACCGGAACGGGCCTGGTCGAGATCTGGATCCCAACCAAGGCATGAGCGGCGAGGGCCGGTCGCCGATGCCGCTCAGGCCGCCAGGAGCTGGCGCACCCGTGCCCTCACTGCAGCGGCGATGTCGGCGCGGTAGGCGGCGTCGAGCTCCTCGAAGGCGGCCTGGGCCAGCATGAGGTCGAGCGGGTCCTCGGAGCGGACCGCCTTCGCCAAATAGCGTGCCACATCGGTATCGGGGCCGATGATGTCCTCGATCACCTCGAGCAGGACGCGAACGGGATCCGGCGGCTGGGCCATTGGCCCTTAGAGTCCATGGCGGCGGGGATGGTTCGGGTGAGCTAACACCTCCAGGGCCGGATTTATTCCCCGAGTCGGACCCGAGCCTCGCCCCCTCACCTCACATCGGTCGCCAGATGGGCCACACAGTCGCCGGGCTGCACGCGGCCGAAATGGCGCTGGCAGATGAGGAAACCGGCCCGCTTGAAATGGACGGGGATGCCCTTGCGGCCGGGATTGTCGATGAAGTGCACATGGCCGGCGAGCTGCCCCTTCTTCACCACGTCGCCGAGCCGCGCCGCCGGCTCGAACAGCCCGGTCTCGGGCGCATAGACGTAATAATCCTGGCCGCCCAGCTCCATGAGCCTTGTCTCCGTCGCCGCCGGCACCTTGAAGCGGCCGATGTCCTTCAGCACGCCCAAATGCTTCAGCACGCGCAAGACGCCGTTCCGTGTCATGGCGACGCCGTCGGGATTGACCGAGCCGCCGCCGCCGAACTCGCCGCCGAGATAGGGGATCTTGCGGTGATGCGCCGCGGCCGCGGCCAGGCGCGGATCGGGTGCCGCGGTCACGCGGATGCTCCTGGGTGCGGCGAAGGCCTGCATGATGCCTTCGGTCCGGGCGTCCAGCTTCTTATTGTGGCCGGTCTGGTAGAAGGCAGCGAAGGGGAGGTAGGCGAGCGAGCTGCCGCCGGAATGGAGATCGAGCCAGGCCTCCGCCATCGGCACCAGCACCCGATCGATGTAATGGGCGATCTGCCAGGTGGGTGTGGTCTCCGGATGGCCGGGAAAGGCCCGGTTGAGATTGCCGGCATCGAGCGGAGAGACCCGGGCGCCGGCCATCGCGGCGGGCAGATTCGCCGCCGGCATGACGATGATCCGCCCCTTCACGTCCCTGGGCTCGATCTCCTGGATGAGGCGCACCAGGGTCACCTGGCCCTCATACTCATCGCCGTGATTGCCGGCCATCAGCAGCACGGTCGGCCCGTCGCCATTGCCGATGACGGCGAGCGGGATGTCGATCATGCCGTAGGCCGAGCGGGTGACCGAGTAGGGCAGATGCAAGACGCCGATCTGCTTGCCCTTCTTCTTGAAGTCCAGCTCGGTCCAGATCAGGGTGGGCTTGTCGTTGGCGGGCATTGGGGGCGCACCTCCACAGCTTGTCGTTGAGTACTCCTTTGCTCGCCAGCATACGACAGGGGGCGTCCGGCTTGGCTATAGTCGCCGGCAAAGCAGCCTTTGACCGGCGGTCCGGGGCGCAAACGGCGGCGCGGCCGCCTTGGGGGGAGGATCAGCGAGCATGTATGGACGGCGTCCGACGATTGCCTCGGTCAACGGCATGGTGGCCGCGGCCCATCCGCTGGCGGCCCAAGCCGGAGCCCGGCTCTTGGCCGAGGGCGGCAGCGCCTTCGATGCGGCCGCCGCCACGGCAGCCGCCCTCAACGTGGTCGAGCCCTACATGTCGAGCCTGGGCGGCATGGGCTTGGCGATCTGCTATGTCGCGGCCGAGAAGCGCATCAAGACCCTCGATTTCGTCCCCTGCATTCCCAATACGTTTCCGGCCGGGCGCTTCACCCGGCGCGAGGAGCTGGCGCGGGGCGCCTCTGCGGTCGGCACGCCCGGCAATCTCGCCGGCTGGGCCGAGTTGGTCGGCGCCCATGGCAAGAAGCCGTTCAAGCAAGCCCTCCAGCCGGCCATCCGGCTTGCCCGCGACGGCTTTCCCCTGATCGAGTTCAATATGGCGATGATGAACGAGGTGGTGCCGGAGCTCAGGCGCCATCCCCCGCTCTTCAAGGAGTGGTCGCGCGTGTTCCAACCCGGTGGCGGGTGGGCGACGCCAGGCCAAGTCCTGAAGCAGCCGGATCTCGCCCGGACCTACGAGGCCATCGCCGAGGAAGGCCCCGACCATCTCTACAAGGGCAAGCTCGGCCGCGCCGTGGTGGCGCATTTGCAGAAGCTCGGCGGCACCTTGAACATGGACGACCTCGCCTCGATGCGGCCCGAATGGCGCGATCCGATCAAGGCGAGCTATCGCGGGCTCGTGGTGCACACCGTCTCGCCGCCTTGCGAAGGCTTCCAGATGCTGCTGGCGCTCCGCATCCTCGACGGCTTCGATCTAGCCCGGCTCGAGCGGAACGGGGTCGAGCATCTGGACCTGGTCTATCGCGCCATCCGGCTCGCCGCCGGGCTGCGCCTGGCGTTCAACAACCCGAAGCCGAAGAAGCTGGCGGAGCTATTGTTGGACGCGCATATCGAAGCGCTGCGCAGCCGTGTCCGAGACGGGCGCCCGATCAGCCGGCCGACCGAGCAATGGACTGAGCCCGCGCCCGGTGAAGATCCCGGGCACACCACCTCCTTCTCGATCGCCGACCGCGACGGCAATCTCGTCTGCGTGACCCAGAGCATCGGCGCGCCCTTCGGCAGCGGCATCGTCGTCCCCGGCACCGGCGTCACCCTCAACAATTTTCTCTTCTGGGCCGATGTCAATCCAAAGAGCCCGAACTTGAGCAAGCCCGGCGACGCCTTGCCCATGTGCATGGCGCCGACCTTGTCGCTCAAAGGCCGGAAGCCGGTGCTGGCGCTGGGCACGCCCGGCAGCTACGGCATCCTGCAGACGCAGGTGCAGGCCCTGGTGCAGCATCTGGATTACGGCCTGCCGATCCAGGCGGCGATCGAGGCCCCTAGGGCGCGGCTCTGGGACGGACGCAGAATCCAAGTCGAGGGAAGGATCGACGGCAGCACCATCTACGCGCTCCGCACCCGCGGCCACGACATTGAGCCCTTCGATCCCTGGACCTACAAGGTGGGGGGCATGCAGGCGATCCAAGTCGATCCCGCGACCGGCACCTTCACCGGCGCCGCCGACCCGCGCCGGGACGGCTACGTGGTGCCGGTGTGAGGCGCAGACCCGCTGCACGCTTGAAGTCGTGGGTGGCTGGGCTCGACCCAGCCATCACGATTTAGGAATTTCACCACAGAGGTCGGACCGCGAAGCGGTCGACGAGGACACGGAGAGGATTCGATTCGTGCCGCGCTGCGCGCGAATGATTTGTTTCTTCTCCGCGCTCTCTGTGTCTCTGTGGTGCGTCTCTCTTTTCCGTCCTGTCGGTGTTCAGGAGCACTGTAAGAGAAGGCTCACGCCTGGCTCTTCAGCAGCTCGGCGAAGCGTTGCAGGTCTTCGGCGTTGATGTCGGAGACCGCCCAGAACACCGTGCCCTTCAAGGTCCAGCCGAGCGCGTTGTAGCCGCGCCGGGAGAGATGGCGGGCAGCACCGTCGCCGGCGCTGCCATCGACCCAGACATAAAGCGTGATCGGGTGCTGGCGGTGCCGGTAGACCAGGGCCGCCACCGGATGCCCATCCACATAGTCGAGCCTGCCGCCCACCAGCGGAAACTCCTCCCGGGCGAGATCAACCACCGGCGGCGACAGGTCGAGCTTGCCGTTGAACCAGGGCTTGACCGTGTGCTGGTCCGAGGAAGCGACGTCGGTCATGTGATTGGCGACAAGGGCGCGCACATGGCCGGAGATCACCTCTTCGCCCTGACGGTCGGTCTCGCCCGGCACGGAGAAGCGGAAGGTCAAGGCCGAGGAGATGACCGCCACCAACAGAAAGGAAGCGGCGAGGCCGAGCTGGCGCCAGCTGACGGCATGCTCTCTCGAAGCCGGCTTCGCTGCCATCTCCAAGGCAGCACCGATGCGCTGGCCGAGATCGGCCGGGGCGGTGAAGCGCTCGGCCGCTTGGCGGAGCGACGCGCTCATCTGCCGCTCGCGCTCGTAAAGCCGCCGACACTGGGCGCAGCCGCGGATATGCGCGTCGACCCTGGCCGCCGCCGCGCGGTCGAGCTCGCCGTCGACATAGCCATGCACCGCCTCCTCGGCTTCCTTGCAGTCCATTCCAGGGTTCATGGGCCAGGGTTCATGGGAGAGTTGCTCGCTTCATGCGCCGTTGATGGCTTCTCTGGGCGGGCGCCGCGTGAGGGCCTCCTTGAGGAGGCGGCGGGCGCGCGCCAGACGCGACATGACGGTGCCGATCGGGATGGCAGCGATGTCGGCGATGTCCTTGTAGGAGAGCTCATGCAGCTCGCGCAGCACCAGGATCTCGCGAAACTGCGTCGGCAGATCGGCGATCGCCTGGTTGAGCTCTCTCAGCTCGGTGGCGCGCAAGAGATGCGCCTCCGGATCCAGGGGCTGCACGGCGGCGCTCGAGCTGGCCGGCTCCGGCTCGCCGTCGCGGAAGGCCTCGTCCAGGCGCACGACCGTGCTCGGCCGGTTGCGCTCGAGCCAGTCATAGGCGACCCGTCTGACGATGCTGAGCAGCCATGGCCGGGCCTTGTCGCCCTTGAAGCCGTCAAAATAGCGGAATGCCCGCAGATAAGCCTCCTGCACCACGTCGTCGGCATCCTGAGCGTCGCGGGTCAACCATCTGGCGAGGTTGTAGGCGTCGTTCAGGTGCGGCAGCGCCAGCCGCTCGAAACGCTTCACCCGGTCTTGCTCGCTCACCCGTGAGCTCCCATTGCGAGGGCCGGCGACCTCGACATTACCCCTACTGCCGGCATGACACGTTTATTCCCGCCAGGCTGCAAAAAGATGGCGGGAATAAGCGGCGGACGCGGCCGGTACTGCCTGGTGACGTCGCATGCTTCGCACATACCCCAAGGGAGACGCTCTATGCTAGACGACCTGGATCGCCGTGGCTTTCTCAAACTGGCGGGCCTCGGTGCCGGTGTCACCTTCGCCTCGGGCCTCGGCTTCAAGGCGGACCCGGCGCTGGCCGCGGATTCCGACTTCTACTTCGTGCAGCTGACCGACACCCATTGGGGCTTCAGCGGCCCCAAGGTCAATCCCGAGGCGTTGAACACGCTGCCGAAGGCGGTGGCCGCGGTGAACGCGCTGGCCACACCGCCGGATTTCATCGTGTTCACCGGCGATTTGACCCACACCACCGACGATCCCCTGGAGCGGCGCAAGCGCATGGCGCAGTTCAAAGCGATCGTCGGCGAGCTCAAGGTCAAGACCATCCGCTACCTGGCAGGCGAGCATGACGCCTCCCTCGACAAGGGCGAGGCCTTCCGCGAGTTCTTCGGCGAGATGCACTACGCCTTCGACCACAAGGGCGTGCACTTCATCGCCCTCGACAACGTCTCCGATCCCGGCGCCAAGCTGGGCGAGGCGCAGCTCGATTGGCTGAAGGCGGATCTGGCGAAGCAGAAGCCCGAGCAGTCGATCGTGGTGCTGACGCACCGGCCGCTGTTCGATCTCTATCCGGATTGGGACTGGGCCACCCAGGACGGCGCCAAGGCAATCGACCTGTTGATGCCCTACAAGAACGTCGCGGTGCTCTACGGACACATCCACCAGGAGCACCACAAAATGACCCAGCACATCGCCCATCATGCGGCGACGTCGCTGATCTTCCCGCAGCCGGCGCCGGGCTCGCAGCCCAAGCGCACCCCCCCGGTCGAGTGGGATCCGGCGCATCCCTTCCGCGGCCTGGGTTTCCGCGAGATCGCGGCCAAGGCGAAGGTGCCCGCCGTGACGCTGGCGGAAGTCCCCTTGGTCAAGGCCTGATCGATGCCGATCCCTCGGCGCCGCTGCGCGCTCTTCCTCCTCATGGGGATCCTCGGCTTGGGCCTCCTTGGCCGAAGCGGCGCCGAGGAGCGGCCGATCGTGCACATCACCGCCAAGCGCTTCGAGTATGAGCCGCCGGTGGTCAAGCTGAAGAAAGGCGTGCCGGTCACCATCGAGCTCACCGCGCTCGATCGCCAGCACGGCTTCAAGGTGCCGCAGCTGGGCTTGCGCGTCGATGCCTGGCCGGGGGAGACGACGCGGGTCGAGCTCATCCCCGACAAGTCCGGCACCTTCGAATTCGTCTGCGATGTGTTCTGCGGCTCCGGCCATGAGGACATGGACGGTAAGATCATCGTCGAGGAGTGAGCGGATGGTGGAGGGGGGAGGACGACGGCCGATGCAGCCCGATCGCTAAAGCAAATTGCGATGACGAGGAATCCCCCTCACCCAGCTACGGCTAGGCTCGGCTTCGCCTCTCCAAGCCTTCGCAACCCTCTCCCCCACTGGGGGAGAGGGCAGGGTGAGAGGGTGACGCCATCTCACAGGAACGTACTCTACAGCGGCCGCTTCAGGATCCGGCCGAGCTCGCCGACGATGCCGCGGCGGAAGGTGAGCACGCAGAGGACGAAGATGGCCCCCTGCACGACGGTGACCCAGGCGCCGAGCTGAGCCAGATAGTTCTGCAGCGCCACGACTACGAAAGCGCCGACCACCGGCCCGAAGATGGTCCCGAGACCGCCCAACAGCGTCATCAGCACGACCTCGCCCGACATGCTCCAATGGACGTCGGTCAAGGAGGCGAGCTGGAAGACGATCGCCTTGGTACCGCCGGCCAGACCCGCCAAGGTCGCCGACAGCACGAAGGCCAGGAGCTTGTAGTGGTCGGCCCGGTAGCCAAGCGAGATGGCGCGCGGCTCGTTATCGCGGATCGCCTTCAACACCTGTCCGAAGGGCGAGTGGATGATGCGGTAGATGAATAGGAACGCCGCCAAGAAAATCACCAGCACGACGCTATAGAGCGTCATCGTGCCGCGAAGGTCGAGGACGCCCAGCATGACCCCGCGCGGCACGGATTGGATGCCGTCTTCGCCGCCGGTGAACTTCGTCTGGAGGGCGAAGAAGTACACCATCTGCGCGAAGGCCAGCGTGATCATGGCGAAATAGATGCCCTGCCGGCGAATGGCCAAGAGCCCGAAGATGAGGCCCAAGAGCCCGGCGGCGATTGTGCCGGCGAGTATCGCCAGCTCCGGCGGCAGCCCCCACACCTTGGCCGCGTGCGCGCTCACATAGCCGGCGGTGCCGAGAAATGCCGCATGGCCGAAGGACAGGAGCCCGGCATAGCCGATCAAGAGGTTGAAGGCGAGGGCGAAGAGCGCAAAGCACAGCGCGTTCATGAGAAAGATGGGATAGATGAAGAACGGAGCGACCACGAAGAACGTCGTCATCACCGCGAAGGCGATGACCTGATGCGAGGGCACGCCCGGCGCGGCCATGGTCGCCGGAAGCTCGCGCTGGACCGCCATCTACTGGACCCTCCCGAACAGGCCGGCAGGCTTGATCAGGAGCACGATGGTCATGATGACGAAGATGACGGTGTTCGAGGCCTCGGGATAGAACACCTTGGTCAATCCCTCGATCACGCCCAAGCCGAAGCCGGTGAGGATCGAGCCCATGATCGAGCCCATGCCGCCGATCACCACCACGGCGAAGACGACGATGATGAGATCGGCGCCCATCAGCGGCCTGACCTGGTAGATGGGTGCCGCGAGCACGCCGGCGAAGGCGGCCAGCGCCACGCCGAAGCCGTAGGTGAGGGTGATCATCCTGGGCACGTTGATGCCGAAGGCCTGCACGATCGTCGGATTCTCGGTCGCCGCTCTCAGATAGCTGCCGAGCTTGGTGCGCTCGATCGCCCACCAGGTCGACAGGCAGACAGCGAGCGAGATGACGATGACCCAGGCGCGGTAATTCGGCAGGAACATGAAGCCGAGATTCTGCCCGCCGACCAGCGCCGGCGGAACCGCGTAAGGCAGACCCGAAGACCCGAACTCGTTCTGGAATACGCCTTGGATCACCAGGGCCAGACCGAAGGTCAGAAGCAAGCCGTAGAGGTGATCGATCTGGCGGAGCTGCCGCAGCATGGTGCGCTCCAGCAGCATGCCGAAGAGGCCGACGACGAGCGGCGCCACGATGAGCGCCGACCAATAGCCGAGGCCCAGGCCCTGCAGCAGGAAATAGGCGACGAAGGCGCCCAGCATGTAAAGCGCGCCATGGGCGAAGTTGATGATGTTGAGGAGCCCGAAAATGACCGCCAGCCCCAGGCTCAGTATGGCGTAGAAGGCCCCGTTGATGAGCCCGACCAGCACTTGGCTGAACAGCGCCTGGGGCGCCACGCCGATGAGTTGAAACATCTCCAGCCCCTCGCTTAGTGCGTTCCAGCCGCGAGCAAGCCCCCACCCCAACCCTCCCCCACGCTCCGCGCGGGGGAGGGAGACGATCGCGCCGGCCCCCTCCCCCGCGACCGCGGGGGAGGGGTGAGGTGGGGGCTCATCGCAGCACGATCTGCGATGCTCAGCCCTTCTTCACCAGCGGGCACTCGCCTTGGTCCAAGGGACGGAAGGCTTCGGCCGCGGGAATGGTCGCCTTCAGCTTGTAGTAGTCCCAGGCCGCCTTCGACTCCGCCGGCTTCTTCACCTCGAAAAGATACATGTCGTGGATCTTGCGGCCGTCTGCACGGATGGTGCCCTTGCCGAAGAGCGGATCGTCGGTGGGCATGGCTTTCATCGCTTCGACGATCTTCGCGCCGTCGCGGGTCTTGGTGGCGGCGACCGCCTTCAGATAATGCGTGACGGCGCTGTAGACGCCGGCATGGATCATGGTCGGATGGATGCCCTTGTCCAACGGCGTGAACCGTTTGGCGAAGGCGCGGCTCTGGTCGTTCAAGTCCCAGTAGAACGACTCGGTCATGACCAGGCCCTGGGCGGTCTGCAGTCCGAGCGAATGCACATCGGTGATGAACACCAACAGCCCGGCGAGACTTTGCCCGCCCTGGACGATACCGAACTCGGCCGCCTGCTTGATGGCGTTGGTGGTGTCGCCGCCGGCATTGGCGAGCCCGATGACCTTCGCCTTCGATGCCTGGGCCTGCAGCAGGAATGAGGAGAAGTCGGAGGAGTTGAGCGGATGGCGCACCTGGCCCAGCACCTTGCCGCCATTCGCCTTCACCACCTCGGCGGTATCGCGCTCGAGCGCCAGGCCGAAGGCGTAGTCGGCGGTGAGGAAGTACCAGCTGTCGCCGCCGGTCTTGACCAAGGCCTTGCCGGTGCCGTTGGCGAGCGCCCAGGTATCGTAGGTCCAGTGCACGGTGTTCGGCGAGCAGGCCTTGCCGGTCAAATCCGAGGCCGCCGCGCCGGAGACGAGGAAGACCTTGTTCTTCTCTTTGATCACCTGGTTGACGGCGAGCGCCACGGCCGAGTTCGGCACGTCGACGATGGCATCGACCTTGTCGACGTCGAGCCATTGGCGGGCGAGGTTGGAGCCGACATCGGCCTTGTTCTGGTGATCGGCGAAGATGATGTCGACCTTGAGGCCCTTGGCGGCGGCGCCGAAGTCCTCGACCGCCAGGCGCGCGGCCACCACCGAGCCCTGGCCGGTCAGATCGGCATAGAGGCTCGACTGGTCATTGAGGATGCCGAGCTTGACGGTGAAATCCTGGGCCGCGGCCGAGCCCGCGACGAGGCCGGCAATCGCCGCCGTCGCCAACAAACGCGAGAGTTTCATGACCTATCCTCCATCTTTCCCTTGTTGCGAGAATCCGAGCTCAAACCCCGAGATATTCGTGCAGCTTCGCCATGTTCGCCTCGAGCGCCGCGTTCGGGATCATGTCAACGACGCGGCCATGCTCCATGAGGTAGTGCCGATCGGCCACGGTCGCGGCAAAGCGGAAATTCTGCTCGACCAGGAGAATGGTGAAGCCGTTGGCTTTCAGCTTCTGGATGGTGCGGCCGATCTGCTGGATGATGACCGGGGCCAAGCCTTCGGTCGGCTCATCGAAGAGCAGCAGGCGCGCGCCGGTCCTGAGGATCCGCCCGATCGCCAGCATCTGCTGCTCGCCCCCCGACAGCTTGGTGCCCTGGCTGGTCAGCCGTTCCTTCAGGTTGGGAAACAGCTCGAAGATCGCCTCGAGGCTGAGCCCGCCGGGGCGCACAACCGGCGGCAACATGAGGTTCTCGCGAACATCCAGGCTGGCGAAGATCGCCCGCTCTTCCGGGCAGATGGCGATGCCGCGCCGGGCGATCGCGTTGGAGGCGAGCCCGATCAGCTCCTCGCCTTCGTAGACGATCGACCCCTTGCGCTGGCGCACGATGCCCATGATCGACTTGATCGTGGTGGTCTTGCCGGCGCCGTTGCGGCCTAGCAAGGTCACCACCTCGCCGGGATTGATCTCAAAATCGACGCCGTGCAGCACATGCGACTCGCCATACCAGGCGTTGAGCCCGCTCACTCGAAGCAAGGGGGCTTGGGCGGCGGCCGCTTGCGGCCCGATCTCGATCGCCTCACGCATGGCCGGCGCCCATATAGGCTTGCACCACGTCGGGATTCTTCGACACGCTCGCGTAATCTCCTTCCGCCAGGATCTCGCCCCGCGCCAGCACCGTAATAGTGTGCGACAGGTCGGCAACGACCGAAAGATTGTGCTCCACCATCAAGACCGTGCGGTTCGCCGACACGCGCTTGATCAGCGCGGCGATGCGGCCGACGTCCTCGTGGCCCATGCCGGCGGTCGGCTCATCCAAGAGCATCATCTCCGGCTCGAGCGCCAGCGTGGTGGCGATCTCCAGGGCGCGCTTGCGCCCATAGGAGAGCTCGACCGCCGTCGTGTCGATATAGTCGGCAAGGCCGACGGCCTCGATCAGCTCGATCGCGCGGTCGTTGAAGGCTTCCAGCATCCGTTCGGAGCGCCAGAAATCGAAGGACCCGCCGCGCTGGCGCTGGAGCGCGATGCGCACATTCTCCAAAACCGAGAGATGGCCGAACACGGCGGAGATCTGGAAGGACCTGACCAGGCCTTGGCGGGCGATGTCGGCGGGCTTCGCATGGGTGATCTCGCGGCCGTTGTAGACGATGCTGCCGCGGGTCGGCGTCAGGAATTTGGTCAAGAGATTGAAGCAGGTGGTCTTGCCGGCCCCGTTCGGGCCGATGAGGGCGTGGATGGTGCCGCGCCGCACCCTGAGGCCGACATCCTTGACTGCGACGAAGCCGCGGAACTCCTTGGTGAGCCCGCTGGTTTCGAGGATGACGTCATCTGCCATGCGGAGCCTCCCTAGACGCTGGCCAGCGGCCGCTCGAAGAGCCCGTGATCGCCCAAGCCCGCCGGCGCCGGCTGCAGCCGATCATGGGCCAATCCCATGCGCGCCGCCTCGAAGATGCGCCCATCCATGAGCCGTAGGTTCGGCGCGATCCGCGGCTCGAACTCCATCTGCTGCAGGATGTGGCGATCGAGCTGCACGCCGGGCGCGATCTCGACCAGCTCCAAGCCCTGCTCGGTCAGCCGAAGCATGCAACGTTCGGTAATGTAGAACACTGTCTGGCCGCGCTCCAAGGCATAGCGGCCGCTGAAGGTCAGATGCTGCACCGAGCTCACGAATTTGGTGTGGGCGCCCTCCTGATCGATGCCGAGCACGCCGTCTTCGATATGGAACCGCTGGTCGCCGGAGGTAAAGGTGCCGAGGAAGTACACGGCCTTGGCGCTTTGGCTGATATTGATGAAGCCGCCGGCGCCAGCCATCTTGGCGCCAAAGCGGCTGACGTTGACATTGCCCAGGCGATCCACCTGCGCCATCCCCAGAAAGGCCTGGTCCAGGCCGCCGCCATCATAGAAGTCGAACTGGGCCGGCTGATCGATGATGGCCTCCGCGTCGGCGACCGCGCCAAAGCTCAATCCACCCGCCGGTACGCCGCCGATGCCGCCGGGCTCGACCGTGAGCGTGATGCGATCGAGGATGCCTTCTTCATTGGCGATCGAGGCGACGGTCTCCGGCATGCCGATGCCGAGATTGACCACCGCGCCGTCCTCGAGCGCGATGGTCGCGCGGCGGCCGATCACCTTGCGCTCGGACATGGCCAAGGCGCCGATGGTCGAGCGCGGCAGGACGATCTCGCCCGTATAGGCCGGGTTATAGGCCTCGGCGAAGGTCTGCCGATGCTGGCTCGGCTCCGCCACCACCACATGATCCACGAGAATCCCGGGAATGCGCACGAGGTGCGGGCTCAGCACGTGGCGGACGGTGATGCGCTCAACCTGCACGATCACCACGCCGCCGGAATTCTTGACCGCCTGGGCGATCGCCAGGCATTCGAGCGGCAGCGCCTCGCGCTCCATGGTGATGTTGCCGTTCTCATCCCCGGTGGTGCCGCGCAAGAGGGCGACGTTGATCGGGAACGCCTTGTAGAGGAGGTAGTCGCGACCGCCGATGGCGATGAGCTCGACCACATCTTCCGTCGTGCGGGCATTCATCTTGCCGCCTTCGATGCGCGGATCGACGAAGGTGTGGAGGCCCACCTGGGTGATGGCACCTGGCCGTCCCGCGGCAATGTCGCGGTAGAGATGCGTGATCACGCCTTGAGGCAGATTGTAGGCTTCGATCTTGTTCTGGTGGGCGAGCTCGCCCAGCTTCGGCACCAGGCCCCAATGCCCCCCGATCACCCGCTTGATCATGCCTTCATGGCCGAAATGATTGAGGCCCGCGCTGTGTCCGTCGCCCTGGCCGGCGGCGTAGACGAGCGTCAGATCGCGAGGCTTGTTGGTCGCAAGGAAACGCCGTTCGAGAGCGACCGCCAGCGCCTCGGCGAAGCCGATGCCGACGAAGCCGGCGGTGGCGACCGTGTCGCCGTCGCGCACATGCGCCAAGGCATCAGCGGCCGAAATGACCTTGTTCCGCCGCATCCGGCGCCAGCTAGGCTTCGAGCCGGTCTTGCGACCGGGCATGGCACGAGCCGATGATCGGGATGCGCGTGTCTGCACCCAAGGGATCCTCCCGCTTCGCCTGGTCTTCAGCGGTCGAAGGACCGCACGCCGGCGTTTTCCATCAGCCTCTAAGCAGACAGCGTGCCAATTGGACAAGCTATTGAAATTGCTTGCACTTGAGCGATCGATTCCATCCGGGGAGCAAAATTTCCAAATCGTCTGTACGGAATTCAAGACAGAAATCGCTTCCGTTGGTTAAATCTGCGGTTCGCACTTCTGTATATCTGTGCTGATTCCAAGACATTATGTCGGATTATCAGACAGTTCACCGAGACGGGCGAGGCGATCATAGAGCTTGGCGCGGGAGATTCCGAGGAGCTTCGCCGCTCCGGCCTTGCGGCCGCTGGTCGCCGCGAGCGCGGCCCGGATGGTCTCGCGCTCGGCCGTCCGCACCGCATCGGCGAGCGGGCGGACCAGAGCAGCCGCCTCGCCCGTGGATCCGGGCCGGGCGGGACCCGGCTCAGGCAGGATGCGGGCGAAATCCTCCGCGCCGAGCCGCGGCCGATCGGAGACCGCCACCGCGCGTTCGAGGGTGTTGGCGAGCTCGCGCACATTGCCCGGCCAGTCGTGTCGTGCCAGCGCCGCCACGCCGGAAGCCGTGATTTCCCGCGGCGTCCCGCCACCGGCCCGCTGGATCCGCTCCAGGAACGCCTCGGCCAGGATCTCGATGTCGCTCAACCGCTCGCGCAAGGGCGGCAGGGTGATCGGCAGCACATTCAGCCGGTAGTAAAGATCGGCGCGAAACTGGCCGTTGTCGACCAGCTGCTTCAGCGCGCGGCTGGTGGCCGCGATCACCCGCACATCCACCTTGATCAGCCGGTTCGATCCGAGCGGCTCGATCTCCTGCTCCTGCAGCGCGCGCAAGAGCTTCGCCTGCACGGCCAAGGGCATCTCGCCGACCTCGTCCAGGAACAGCGTGCCGCCATCGGCGATCTTGAACTTGCCGTCGCGCTCCCGGCGATCGGCGCCGGTATAGGCGCCGGGCGCCACGCCGAAGAAGTCGGCTTCCAGCAACGTCTCCGGCACGGCCGCCAGATTGACGCCGACGAAGGGCCTATTGGCGCGCGGGGAGGCGGCGTGGATGGCGTGCGCCAGCAGCTCCTTGCCGGTCCCGGTCTCGCCCAACAGCAGAACCGTGGTGTCGAGCTGGGCGGCGCGGCGGGCTTGGCGCTTCACCTCGAGAATGCGGGGATGGGCGCCGAGGAACTGCGAGAAGCTGTACTTCGCGCGGCGGTGCTGCGCCAGCTCCCGCTCGGCCCGCAGCAAGCTCGACTGCAGCTCGGTGAAGCGCGCGACCAGCGGCTTCAGATAGTTGAGCCGGTCATAAAGCACGAAGCCGACCGCACCGATGGTGACGCCGGCCTCGTCATTGATCGGCATTCGCGTGACCACGAACCATTTTTCGCCAAACTGCATGATGTCGAGGAGGATCGGTCGGCCGGATTCCGCCACCTCCCGCATTCGGCTGTGCGGCAGCACGGATTCGATGTCGCGGCCGATGACCGCATCGGCCGCACCGATACCCAGAAGGTTGCGGTACTTGTCGTTGATCCACGCGATCCGGGCGCGGCTGTCGACGGCGATCGCGCCCTCGCATAAGCTCTCGAACAGCGCGAACAGCGAGCTCACCGCCTGCGAATGCACGAGTTCCGGGTCTGCGGGAAAAGGGCTCGGCAAGTTCATGCGGGGCCTCACGCGCCAATTGCGGCTCGGATGCATATTGCCCAGCGCCGGCCGTGGCAGCAATGAGGCAGCTCGAGATTGGCGCATTTGCGCTGGTCGTCTTGGCGAGCAATGGTCTATTGGATGCCTGCAGCATGCGGAGGCTTGTCGATGAATCGCCTCTTTCTCGCCGGCCTTGCGGCCGTGGCCGCAAGCGCCGCAGCCCTGGCCGAGCCAGCGGAGGTGAATATGCCGGTGCTGGTGCCCTTGACCGGTCCGGTGGCGCTTGAAGGCACCAGCCAGCAGAACGGCGCCTTGCTTGCGCTCCGCAACGCGCCTGCGGGCGTCAAGGCGCACTATCTGGTCATGGACGTCGACGGCTCGCCCGAGCAAGCGGTCAACGGCTTGGAGCGGGTCTTGAGCCGCGGACCGGTGAGCGCCGTCACCGCCTCGATCTTCGGGCCGCAGATGCTGGCGATGCTGCCGATCGCGCTCGAGCGCAAGGTGCCCTTGATCACCATCTCGGGCACCACCGACATCACCGAGCGGGGCAATCCCTATGTCTTCCGCTTCTTCCCGACGGACGCAGTCGCCAAGGTCGCCCATGCGCGCTACGCCGTCGAGATCTTGGGCAAAGGGCGGCCGGCGCTGATCTACCAGACTACCGCCTATGGGCAATCCGGGGCGACGCAGCTGCGTGCGAATTTGCAGCGGCTCGGCGTCGAGCTGGTCTTCGAAGAGGCCCTCGACCCCACCGTCAAGGACATGCTGCCGGTGCTGGCGAAGGCGCGGGACGCCAAGCCCGACGTGCTGCTCTTGCATCTGCACCAGGCGCCGACTGCTCTCGTCATTCGCCAAGCCGCCGCGATGCGCCTCGGGCTGCCGATCGTGGCGGGATCGGCCGCGCATTCGCCGGCGACCGCGGCACTCCTGGACCCGGCCGAGCTTGCCGGCGTGTGCACCGAGACCAATGCCGCGCCGGCCGCCGGCGGCTCGCCGGCGCTCGAGCGCTTCCTTGCGCAATACCGCGAGGCCTTCGGCAGCGAGCCCGACGGCTATGCGCTCGGCCAGTATGACGGCGTCATGATGGTGCTGGATGCCGCCCAGCACGGCGCCGGCAATGCGGCGGAAATCGCCGCCGCGCTGTCGCGCTCGACCTATCAGGGCCTGGCTCAGACCTATCGCTCCGACGGCAAGGGCAACATGGCCCATGGCGCCATCATCATGTGCTATGACGGCACCGGCCGGGTTCCCCGCATCGTGAAAAGCTATGAGAACGTGACCGGCGTGCTCGCCCGCTAGCGGACCGGCCTGAGCCGAAGCCTCTTTCCGATGATGGCCCTGCAGCTCTTCGCAAATGCCCTGGCGCTGGGTGCGGCCTATGCCTTGGTGGCGTTCGGCTTCGTGCTGGTGCTGAACGCGACCACGGCCGTCAACTTCGCCCAAGGCGATCTGGTGGTCGCCGGCGGCTTCGCCGCCGTGGCGCTGGCCGCTTCCCTCAAGCTGCCGGGTATCGCACTCCTGCCCCTGGTCATGCTGCTGATGGCGGTTCTCGGCCTCGGCCTCTCGCTGGCGGCGTATTTCCCGCTCAAATCCCGATCGCCGGTGCCGGTGTTCTTGAGCACGATCGCCGCCGGGGTGATGCTGCAGAACGCGATCAACATCGGCTTCGGGCCCGAGCCGCGCACCGGCCCGCCGCTCATCGCCAGCGGGGCCTTCGAGCTCATGGGCGTCGTCATCGGTCGCCAGGCGCTCGCCGTCATCCTCGTTGCCGTTCTGCTCTATGCCGGCCTCCACCTGCTGCTTCGCCACACCCGGATCGGCCGCCGGATCCGAGCGACGGCGGAGGACCGGGAGATGGCGGCGGCCCTCGGCATTCGCGTCGACGCCATGGTGGCACTCGCCTTCGCGCTCGCCGCCGCCTCCGCCGGGGCCGCGGGGCTGCTGCTCGCCAATAGCTTCTTCGTGACCCCCACCGACGGCGGCAACTACATGATCAAGGCCTATATCGCCGCTGCCATCGGCGGTTGGGGCCGCATCGGCGGCGCGGCGATCGGGGCGGTCCTGATCGCCATGTTCGAGGTGCTGTTCCCGGCCTTGCCGACATTGCTGCCGATGGGCTGGCTTACGGGTTTCGGATGGCTGTTCTCGCAAACCGCTTCTGCGATCATCCTCTATGCCGTGCTCTTGGGCATCCTCGCCGTCAAGCCTCGCGGCTTGTTCGGCGAGCGCGCCGAGCAACGGGCATGAGAGGCTGGCTCGCGGCCAGGCTCAACCTGCCGCTCGTTCTCGGCGCGGCGCTCCTCGCCCTTTGGCCGCTTCTCCTCGACAGCTCCTATGAGCGGCGCGTATTCACCCTGGCCGGCATCTACGCGATCATGGCCATCGGCTACCAGTTCATCTTCGGTCATGCCGGCCAGCTGGCGCTGACCCAGGGCACTTTCTTCGGCCTCGGCGCCTATGTCACGGGCGTGCTCGCCACCCGCCTCGGCTGGACGGCGGAGGCGACCTTGCCGCTGTCGGTCATGGTGCCTGTCCTGCTCGCGGCCGCCGTGGCGCTTCCGGTCGTGCGCCTGCAATCCCACTATTTCGCCTTGGCCACGCTCGGGATTGCCCAGATCGCGCTGCTGGTCGCCACCGATTGGCAATCGCTCACCGGCGGCGCCAACGGCATCGCCGGCGTACCGGGTGTGAGCCTGTTCGGCTGGGTCTTGCCCTCGGGCCTGGCGATCGCGGCCACGGTGTGGATCGCGGTGGCGCTCGTCGGCCTCCTTGCCTGGCAGCTGCTGCGCGGTCGCCTCGGCCTCGCCTTCCACCTGGCGCGCGTAGACGAGATGGCGGCTGCCAGCATCGGCCTCGATACGCACCGCCTGCGCTTCGTGGCCTTTCTCGCGAGTGCGGCCTTCGCCGGTCTCGCCGGCGCCTTCTATGCCCATGCGAACCGGGTGATCTCCCCGGAGGCGCTCGGCCTGCCGGTGATGATCGCCTGCCTGGCCATCGTGGTCATCGGCGGTCGCACCCGCATCGCCGGCGCCATCCTCGGCGCCGTGCTCGTCGTGCACCTGCCGGAATGGCTGCGTTTCCTCAAGGACTACTATCTCCTCGTCTATGGCGGCTGCATCCTCGCCGCCGTGGTGCTGGCGCCCGAAGGCCTCGTGGGCTGGGCCGAGGCCCTCAGAGACCGCTTGTACCCCGAACCTCCGCCGGATCCCCCGGAGCCGAAGGCGTCGCCGCACCGCGCGGGATGGCACGAGCCGCCGCGAGCGGCGCCGCTGCTTGAGCTCGTCGGCGTCAGCAAGCGCTTCGGCGGCGTGCAGGCGCTCGAGCATGTGTCGCTCAGGCTCAAGGCGGGAGAGATCGTCGGCCTCATCGGACCCAATGGCTCGGGCAAGAGCACGCTCATCAATCTCGTGAGCGGCATCCACCGGCCGGAAGCCGGGCGCATCATCTTCGCCGGCCATGACGTGACCCACCTCGCGCCGTTCGAGATCGCTCGGCTCGGCATCGCCCGCACCTTCCAGGCGATCAAGCTCGCCGGCGAGATGACCGTGCTCGACAACGTCGCGGTCGCGCGCAGCGTGCTGGCCGGCCCCAACATCATCGGGGCACTCGCCGCCGGCCGACAGGATCCGGGGCTGGCCCGCTCCCGCAGCGAGGCCATGCATTGCCTCATGCGGCTGGGCCTCGGCGATGTGGCGCTTGCGCCGGCGGCGAGGCTAGCCCATGGCCAGCGTCGCCTCGCGGAGATCGCCCGCGCGATCGCCACTGAGCCGCGCCTCCTTCTCCTCGATGAGCCGGCCGCGGGCTTGAGCGAGCGCGAACAGGCGGAGCTCGGCCAGATTCTGACGCAGCTTGCCGAGACCGGCATGACGCTTCTCGTCATCGAGCACAACATGCCGTTCCTGATGGGTCTCGCCCGACGCATCATCTGCCTCGACCGCGGCCGCATCGTCGCTTCGGGCACGCCGATGGAGATTCGGGCCAATCGCCGGGCGATGACGGCTTATCTCGGCTTGAGCGAGCCCGGATCGTGACCGCGCCGCTGCTCCGCATCGACGGCCTTGCCGCGCGCTATGACGGCATCGCCGCGCTCGAGCAAATATCGCTCATGGTGGCTCCGGGCGAGATCGTGGCGCTTTTGGGTGCCAACGGTGCCGGCAAGTCGACGCTGCTTCGCTCGGTAATCGGCCTTGTGCCCGTATCGGAGGGCACGATCACCTTCGATGGCGGCGCGCTCGGGGGCGAGCCGGCCTGGGCGCGAGCCCGGCGCGGCATCGGCTATGTGCCCGAGGGACGACGCATCTTTTCGGGCATGACGGTCAGCGAGAATCTCGATGTCGCCCTCCGCGGCGGCGATCGGCGTGCCGCCTTCGCGTTCGCCTACGATCTATTCCCGGCCTTGGCCGAGCGGAAATCGACATTGGGCTGGCAGCTCTCCGGCGGCGAGCAGCAGATGCTGGCGATCGCCCGCGCCCTCATGGCGCGACCACGTCTGCTCTTGCTGGACGAACCCTCTCTCGGCCTGGCGCCGCTGCTGGTCGCCGACCTCTTGCGGCGGGTCCGCTCCATCGCCGTCGGCGGCACCGCCGTGCTCCTGGCCGAGCAGAGCATCGGCGGCGCGCTGACGGCCGCCGATCGCGGCTACGTCCTCAAGACCGGCCGCATCATCGCCGACGGCCCGGCTTGGGCGCTCCGCGATGACGAACGATTGCTGGCGGCATTCCTCGGCGCGTGAAGCGCTCGTGTGATGATTCCGAAGTTCGCAGGCGAACTTCGGAATCTGAATCACACGAGCTTCAATTGATTAGCGGCCCGCTTGTCCCTGAAATTCGCGGACGAATTTCAGGAGCGGGACGCTACAGCCAGAGCTGGGAATGGGTGAAGATCGCCGGCGCGCCGCCGGTGTGCACGAAGACAAGGATGTCATCGGCCCCAAACGCTCCTTGTCGGATGTGCTGGACCATCGCGGCCGCACATTTGCCGGTATAGACGGGATCGAGGATCACCCCTTCGGTGCGCGCGAACAGGCGCACCGCCTCGTTTCCAGCCTCGGTCGGCACGCCGTAGCGCTCGCCGACGAATTCGCCGAAATTCTGGATCTCGCCCGCATCTACGCGAAGGTCGAGGCGGAGCTCGACCGCGGTGCGGTTGGCGATCTCGGCGGTGCGCGGCGCCACGTCGTGCTCCCTGGTGGCGGTGATGCCGCGGACCTGGAACCGCCCGGGAAACAGCTTTTGCGCCAGCACCAGCCCGGCCTGGCCCTTGCCGCTGGAGGACATGTAGAGGCAGCCGAGATCGAGCCCCAGCGCGTCCAGCTGCTCCATGATCTCCATCGTGCATTCGATGTAGGCGACGGCGGAAGCGACATCGAACATCGGGTTGTCGTTGAGGATGTGCGGACGTCTGCCGTCCGCCCGGAGCCGGGACGCGGTCTCATCCATGATCCGGCGCTGCTCGGCGGATGAGGCGGCGAAAACCACCTCGGCGCCCAAGAGATAGTCGACGAGCAGATTGCCCTGCACCAGGTTCGGCCTCTCCCCCACCAGGACCAGGATGGTCTCGAGCCCGAGTCGGTTGCACGCACCCACCGTCTGGCGGGCGGAGTTGGATTGCAGATCGAGGCCGACGATCACCACGTCCGGCCGTTCCATCATGGTGCGAGCCAGGCGAAACTCGAGGTTGCGGGTCTTGTTGCCGCCGAAGGCGATGCCGGTCAAATCGTCGCGCTTGATGAAGATGCGCGGGCCCCCAGCGCCTGGGCAAGCCGCGGCGCTTCCTCGAGCGGCGTGGGCGTCAGGGCAAGCTTGATCCGCGGCAGCGTGGCGATGCGGGCGCGGATAGCGGCGAAGGCGTTGAGCGGCCGAGTGGAGTGGGCTTCCATCGTGGCCCAAACCTAGCACATCGCCCCCACCCCAACCCTCCCCCGCCTTCGGCGAGGGAGGGGGAAAGATGCTTGCCTTTCTGCTCCCTCCCCCACGCGCAAGCGTGGGGGAGGGTTGGGGTGGGGGCATGCAACCGGTATCGGATCAGGCTGCTTTCAGCTCGGCGCTGCGCTGGGCCTCGGAGTGGAGCCAATTGCGGAACAGGGTGATCTTCTGCTGGGAGGTCTTGCTCGGCGGATAGACGATGAAATACGCAAAGCCGAGGATGACGCTGCCGGCCTCGAAGGGGCGGATGAGGCGGCCGGATGCCAGATCGTCGGCGGCGAGCTGCGCCTTGGCCAGCGCCACGCCGCGGCCGCGGGTCGCCGCCTCCAAGACCAGGCTCGATTGGTTGAAGCGCGGGCCTCTCGCCCAGTCGACGCCCTCGACCTTGGCGGCTTTGAGCCACATGCGCCAGTCCGGGCAGGTCGCATCGTCCTCGGAGCTGTCGTCGTGGAGGAGCGTGTGAAAGCGAATGTCGGCGGGCGAGCGCAAGGGCTGCTGGCCCTGCAGCAGCTCGGGCGCGCACACCGGCAGCACCGTTTCCGGGAGCAGCCGCTCGACCACCAGATCGGGGTATTGCCCGGCGCCGTAGCGGATCGCCACATCGACGTCGTCGCGGGCGAAATCCACGAGCTGCATCGAGGCCGAGACCCGCACATCCAAATCCGGGTGCTCGTCCTGGAAGCGGTCGAGCCGCGGCACCAGCCATTTTGCGGCAAAGCTCGGCGCCACGCTGACGGTGAGCACGCCGGCGCGGCCGACCGCATCGATGCTCTCGATCGCCTCGCTCAGGCGCTGGAAGCCGTCGCGGATCCCGGGCAAGCAGGCCTGCCCGGCATCGGTCAACAACAGCGTGCGGTTGACCCGGCGAAAGAGCGGCGTGCCCAGGATCGCTTCCAGCTGGCGTACCTGATGGCCGATCGCCGCTGGGGTCACATGCAGCTCGTTCGCCGCCTTGACGAAGCTCAGATGCCGCGCCGCGGCCTCGAAGGCCCTGAGCGCATTCAGCGGCGGCAGACGGCGGCTCATGACGGCCTGCTCCTCGTTGTCGCTGGAGCCGGAGACTCCAAACTTGCCCCATGGCCGGGTGTGGCCCGGCCGGTGGCGGCCTCCATACGGACACTAAACTGACCGCTGGCACCATCTCCACGCAACTGGAAATATGTCGGTTCGATGGAAAAATATATTTTTTACATTTTACAAATGTAAATTA
The DNA here is from genome assembly GCA_016195085.1 of Pseudomonadota bacterium. Taxonomy (NCBI): domain Bacteria; kingdom Pseudomonadati; phylum Pseudomonadota; species Pseudomonadota bacterium. The sequence goes on from JACQAG010000008.1 coordinate 60,800, forward strand.
AGCAAAGGGTCTTTACCTGCCCCTTCCGCGATCACCGAGGCAGGCAAAGGAAATTTGGCAACCTGCCTAGTTAATCTCGCTCGACCGATGGAGGTCCAGCATGGTTCCGTGCGATCTCCACCCTATATCTGTTGTGGATTATATTCCACGTCATTTTGTTGGGGAATACCCGTGGCCGGTGCAGCCAAATCATCCAAGGCCGAAGAGACGAAGCGGCTGAGCCATGGGCTCCGCGGCGCCCTCACAGCCGAGCTCGCCGGCCCGGAAAGCCATTTCGCGGCCGCCGAGCAGCTTCTCCTCAAATTCCACGGCACCTATCAGGGCTATGACCGCGACAGCGCCACCGAGCTGAAGCAGCAAGGGCTGGAGAAGCAGTGGGAGTTCATGGTCCGGGCGAAGATCCCGGGCGGACGGCTCACGCCCGAGCAGTATCTGGCGCTGGACGCGCTTGCCGAGCGCCATGGCGGAGGCAATCTGCGCATCACCACGCGCCAAGGCGTGCAGTTCCACGGCATCATCAAGCGCGACTTGAAGGCGACGATCGCCGCCATCAACCGGGCGCTGCTCACCACCTTCGCGGCGTGCGGGGATGTGGTCCGCAACGTCACCGCCACGCCGGCGCCGATCGCGGACGCGGTGCATCGCCGCTTGCAGGCGGACGCCAAGATGCTCTCCGAGGAGCTGGCGCCGAAGACCAACGCCTATCACGAGATCTGGCTCGACGGCGAAGCGGTCGCGGGGGAGGTTGACGAGCCGCTCTACGGACCGAGCTATCTGCCGCGCAAATTCAAGATCGGGTTGGCCACGCCCGAGGACAATTCCATCGACGTGCTGACCAACGATCTCGGCATCATCGCCTTGTTCGAGGGCGAGCGTCTCGTGGGCTACAACCTTGCTCTCGGCGGCGGCCTCGGCATGACCCACAACAAGCCGAAGACCTATCCCAGGCTCGCCACACCGATCGCCTTCATCGAGCCGGACGGGCTGCTGGCGGGCGTCAAAGCCGTCATCCAGCTCCAGCGCGACCATGGCGACCGCGCCGACCGCAAGCATGCGCGGCTCAAATATCTGGTCCAAGAGAACGGCGTCGATTGGACGCGGGCGACGCTCGAAGGCATCTTCGGCCGCACGCTCGCCGATCCCAAGCCGATGCCGCCCTTCCGCGTCATCGACCACACGGGCTGGCACGAGCAGGGCGATGGACGCTGGTATTTCGGCCTCGCCATCGCCAATGGCAGGGTCAAGGACGAGGGCAGCTTGCGGCTGCGCACAGCACTCCGCACGGTGATCCAGCGTTTCCGCCCGACACCGATCCTGACGCCGGGCCAAGGCATCATCCTGGGCGACGTCGATGCCGCCGACAGGGCGGAAATCGAAGCAGTCCTCAGCCAGCATGGCGTGAGCCTGCCCCATGCGCTGAAGCCGATCGCGCGCTGGGCGCTCGCCTGCCCGGCCTTGCCGAGCTGCGGGCTGGCGCTCAATGAGGCCGAGCGCATCCGGGTACCGCTCATCGCCGAGATCGAGGCCGTCCTCGTTCGCCACGGTCTCGGCGATGAGGAGATCAGCGTGCGCATCACCGGCTGCCCGAATGGCTGCGCCCGACCCTATGCGGGGGATATCGGCATCGTCGGCCGCACGCCCCGGGAATACGCACTCTATCTTGGCGGCGATTTCGCCGGGACCAGGCTCAACCGGTTGGTGTTCGAGCGGATCGACCTAGCCGAGATCGCCGCCACCTTGGAGCCGCTGTTCGAGGCTTTCGCCCGCGATCGGTGGCCCGGTGAAGGCTTCGGCGATTTCTGCCACCGGCGGAGCAATGCCGAGCTCATCGCGCTGGTGGACGCGGCGCGGCCGCCCGCGGCCCGGGTCGCCTGATGTATCCGATCAGCCTCGATCTCAAACAAATCCGCGTGGGCCTGGTCGGGCGCGGCTTTCGCGCCGTCCGCCGCTTGGCGTTGCTCGATGCCGAAGCCGCCGGCGATGTCCGGGTCTTCTCCGATGCGCCCTCGCCGGAGCTCCTCGGCCGGGCGGGCAAGCGGCTGACGCCGAGGCTGCCCTTCGTCGAAGATCTCAGGCGGCTCCAGGTGCTGTTCATTGCCGATCTCGATTGGAAGACGGCGTCGCGCCTGGCCGAGCGTGCCGATCGCATCGGCCTCATCGTCAATGTCGAGGACGAGACGAAGCTCTCCACCTTCCATTCGGCCGCCGCCCTAAGGCGCGGCGATTTCACCGTTGCGATCTCGACCAACGGCAAGAGCCCGGCGATGGCGAGCCTTTTGCGCCGGCATCTCGAAGGCCTGTTCGGGCCGGATTGGGAGCGCCAGGCGGTAGCGGCGGCGGAGCGCCGGCAGCGCCTCAAGCGCGAGGGCGCCGACGGCCAGCGCATTCTGGCCGAGACGAGCCTGCTCCTGGGCCTGCCCGCTCCGCGGCATGCGCCGGCGCCCGTGGCGAACGACAACGCCATCCCCGCCGCAGCTGCGCAGGAAGAGCCGCGCCGCTTCTCCTGAGCCTCGCCGGTGCCGCACGAGCGAGCGATCTTCGTGCTTCGCCCGCGCGCAGCATCCTAAGAAGCGATCAATCCACAGCGCTCTTGGCCTTCCCGGTTTCGGCGATGGCGTAATATTCCCTGGGACCGGTGCCGCGCACGGCCATGAACACCCGATAGAACTGCGAGTAGCTGCCGAAGCCGGCGTCCAGCGCGGCGGCGAGCAAGGGCGGCGCGATCGAGCGCGTCATCAGCGCATCGACGCGCTCGAGCCGTCTCTCGGTGCGAAACTGGGCGAGGCTGCGACCGGTGTCGGAGCGGAAGACCCTGCCCAAGCGGGACAGGCTGAGGCCGGCTTGCTTGGCGATCAGGGCGAGCGGCACTTCCGGATCGGCCCGCAGGATATCCGCCGCCCGGCGGACCGCCGGATGAATTTTGAGCCCGGCCTTTGCCGGTGCCTCCTGCCAGGCGATCCAAGCCCTCGCCATCCACCACCGGAGACCCGCGGCGATCAGCGCTGGATCGCCGGATCTGCGCAGCGTCGCCGCCACAAGGCCGAGCTCCGCAGCGGCGCCGTCGTCGATGCGGCGCGCGTCCGGGCTATGGCCCATTTCGGCCGCCAGCGGGGGCGGGTACAGCGTCCCCGGCCGCAAGACCGAGGGTGCCGAGACCAGCACCCACATGTCGAAATCAGGGCTCTCGGACAGAAGGAAGTGCGATTGATCGGTGTGCGCCCATAGCAGCATGCCCGCTCGAAGCGTCAGGATCCGATCGTCGATGAGATAGCGCATCCGGCCCTGGATGGCGAAGAACGCCGCCAGCTCGAGGTGGCTGCGCGGTGCGGTCTCGTGGATCCGCCGATCCGAGCGCAGCCAGCATCGTCCCGGTGTACCGGCAGGTAGGTATCGCTTTGCTTCCGTCACAGCGGAAAATGCAATCTTTTCGATCGAAGATGCATAGATTGCCTCGATTCTCTTCCTTACTCTGCACCAAACTGCAATGGCCGCCAAGGAGGAGAGAATGCAGGCCGAGGAGATCAAAGCCGGGTTCCGCCGCACGGGCTTCTGCATCCTGGAGGGGGCCTTGACGGCTGGCGAGCTGGCCGGCCTCCGATCGGCCTGCGATGTCCTGCTCGAGGAGAAGCCGGATGACGGTGGGGGCAAGTTCCATGACATCGGCCGCGGCGAGGCACGCCGCTTCCTGCGCCATCGCCATAGGGACTTCCCCGCGCTCGAGGCCTTCGTGCTTGGCGAGAAGGTGGGCAACCTTGCCGCGACGCTGCTTGGCCACGCTCCCTACCTCTTCAACGAGCAGTTCGTGGTGAAGGGTGCGAGGACCGGGGCGAGCTTCGCTTGGCACCAGGACGGCGCCTATGTCGGGTTCGCTCACAAGCCATACCTCACGCTATGGATCGCGCTCGACGAGGCGACCGAAGAGAATGGCTGCGTCTACGTGCTTCCGCGGCATCTCGACGTGGATGAGAGCCTGGTGCCGCATCGCTGGGATCCGGCAGGCAAGGAGAAAATCGGCTACGAGGGACCGGAGCGCGGTGTGCCGCTCATCGGCCCCGCGGGCATGGCCGTCGCCTTTTCCTCGACCACGCTCCATAGCTCGGGTGCGAACGCCACCGATCGCGTTCGCCGCGCCTATATTTGCCAGTACTCCGCCGAGCCGATCATCGATCCGACGACCGGAGCCGCCAAGCACTTCGCCAAGCCTCTAGGCGCTCGTCGATGAGCTGTGCCTAATTTACCAGCTATGCGGCAGCACGCCGCGCGCGTTTCCGGCGTGGGGAAATAGCGCCGAGCTCTTCGAGGCGCACGGGCGCACGATTGGGAAATGTCGCCACCAGCTCAAGCTCTCCACCGATCGCCTTCAGGAACGCGCGCAGCGTCGAGATGTACATGTCGCTGCGCGCCTCGAGCTTCGAAACGGCCTCCTGGCCCACCTTCAGCCGTTTCGCCATCGCCGCTTGCGTCTTGCCTATGGCCTTGCGCAGGTCCCGCAGGGACATCTCCTCGGCAATGATCTCGCGCGCGCGAGCCTCGACCCTCCGACGCTCGTCTGCGGGAAGCGCCGAGACGATCTCATTCAATGTTCGTGCCATCTGGACCTCCATCTCACTTGCGGGTTCGAAGGGCCTGCATCCGGCGTAGATGGGCGTCGAACCGCTTGTCGGCGAATGCGATCAAACGTCGATAGAACGCCTTCTCGCTTCGTCCGCTCTTGTCGCCTGCCACGAGCAGAATAGCCCGCCGCTCGGGATCGAAGGCGAAGGCAGCTCGCCAGACGCCGCCATCCGCATCGAAGCGCAATTCCTTCATATTCGCGTGCTTCGAGCCATTGAGCGTATCGACCCTGGGGCGCCCGGCCAAAAGACCGAAGCGCTCGAGCAAGCGCGCTTGCGCCAGAAGCTCGATCCTCACCGCGGCAGAAAGCCTATGCAGCTCGGGTTCGAACTCCGGTGCGACGTGGACGGCCCACACCTGGATATTATGCTCTCTATGGCATATGCCGTCAATGGCATTGTAGCTATTTGAAAGGTGCTCGCCGCGATGCCTGCGCCTCGCCGCTTTGCCGCTACCAGCGGGGCGGCGCCTCGCCCATGTCCCAGAATAGGCCGGTCATGATCGCCAGCCCCTCGCGCAACAAGGACGCCAGCACATGCTCGTTGGGTGCGTGCTGGGAGCAGCCGGCATAGGAGTGCGGGACCCATATGGTCGGCAGGCCGAGCGTGTCCGTAAACACCTCATTGGGCAGCGAGCCGCCGAGATTGGGCAAGACCGCCGGCTTGGTGCCGGTGGTCCTCAAGAGCGAGGCGGCGGCCCAGCGCGCGGCGGGATGATCGGGATCGAGCCGGGTTGCCTGCATCATCTCCTTCTTGGACGCCTCGACTTTGACCTGGGCGAAGCCGTTGGCGTCGAGATGGCGGCGGATCGCCGCGATGAAGGTGTTCGGATCGGTGTCGACGGTAAAGCGGATCTGGCAATGGGCGTTGGCCCGGGGCGGCACCGCGTTGACCGGGTTCTCCGGATTGCCGGTGCGAAACGCGAGCACCTCGAAGGTGTTCCAGGCGAAGACCTTCTCGGCCGCGGTCAAGCCCGGCTCGCCCCAATAGGCATCGATCTCGGGTCCGTCATCGCCGCCGTCGATGGTGCAGTCGGCGAGTGCCACGCGCACCGAGTTCGGAATGGCGCGGGGGACGAGGTCCGGCACCAGGACCTTGCCCTCGAGGCTGATGATGGAGGCCAGCGCATGGGCGAGGATGACGCCGGGATTGGCAAGGAGCCCGCCCCAATTGCCGGAGTGGTGGCCGCCGGCGCGGAGATCGACCGAGAGATCGAAATTGAAGGCGCCGCGGGTGCCCATGAAGATGGTCGGCCGATCGGGCGCCAGCCGCGGCCCGTCCGAGCCGATGAGGAGATCGGCGGCCAGCATCTCCTTGTGCTCGGCGCAAAACGCGCCCAAGCCCGGCGAGCCGATCTCCTCGGAGGTCTCCAAGAGGAACTTCGAATTGAAGCCGAGCCGGCCGCGCTCGGCCAAGACCATGGCGAGTGCGGTCATGTTGATCGAGTGCTGCGCCTTGTTGTCGGCGGTGCCGCGCCCGTAATAGCGCTCGCCCTCCTGGACGATGCGCCAGGGCCCCAATCCCTGGCGCCATTGCGCGTCCAGGCCGCGCACCACGTCGCCATGGCCGTAGGTCAACACCGTCGGCAAGCTCGGATCCTCGATCCGCTCGGCCACCAGGAACGGCCCGCCATGGCTGACCGGGTTGTCGAAGAGGTGGATGCCATAGCCGATCGCCGCCAGCGCCGGACCGATCTCGTCGGCAAGATAGGCCTTGAGCTGCGGCCGGCTCTCCGGCACCTGGCTTTCGGTGCGGAATTGCACGCGCCGATCCAAGTCGCGCATGAAGGAGCCGTCATCCCAATAGTGCGTCGCTCGCCCGATGGCGCCGTCTCGGCTCATGGCTCGTCCCTGTCGAGAAAAAGGCCCGGCATCATGCGAGGCCGGGCCCTGAGGAGCAAGCGCGTCGGATATCAGGTTTTCAGATAACCCCGCCGCTTCATGAAGGTGGTCACCTTCTCCTGCAGATCGGCGGCCGCCAGCTCGGGCGTCTTGGTACCGGAGCAGGCCGCATTGGTCTCGTCATAGATCATGATGTTGATCTGCTCCGATTCCTTGATCGGCGGATAGATGGCGACCCGGCCCTCCATGCCGGTGAGCACGTCGGCGAGGATCGGGAACTTCTTCAAGACCGCCGGGTCCTTGAAGGCCGAGGTCCGGCAGGGCGTTCCCGTCACCAGCGCCGTCTGGGCGGAGATCTCCTGGCTGGTGAGCCAACCGACGAACAGCTTAGCCGCGTCGAGATTGCGGGTCTTGCCATTGACGGCAATGCCCCAGCCGCCGAGCAGCACCGCTTCCGGCGTCGCGCTGTGCCCGATCGATCCGGCGATCGCTGATTTCGCCGGGTCGAAGAGCGTGCTGAAACCGCCGGTCCACATGAAGCCCTGCGCCGACTGGCCGGTCGACAGGCTGTTCAGCATCTCCGGGAAATCCCAGGTGAGGTTGCCCGGCGGGCTCACCTTGCCCAGCTGCTCGGCCATGAAACGGATGGCCCGGATGGACGGCTCGGAGGCGAAGGCAGGTTGGCCTTTCGCATCGAAATACTGCCCGCCGAAGGCATGAAACAGCGTGATCCAGATACAAGCGGTCTGGATGCTCTTTCCGGCCGGCATGTTGAAGCCGTATTGCTTGTCGCGGGTGAGCTTCCGGCCGGCTTGGTAGACGGCATCCCAGGTGGCCGGCGGCTTGTCCGGGTCGAGCCCGGCAGCGCTGAGCGCCGCCTTGTTCCAGACCAGCAGCGAGGCATCGCCGATGAGCGGGATCGCCACCATGCGATTCTCGTAGCGCGCATAGGCGTCGAGCGCGCGCTGCGGATAGTCGGCCCACTCGAGCGGCGGCACGCCCTTGATCTCCTTGTCGATGCCCATGAGGTCGGCGACATAGGGTGCGAATTGATCTTTCCACTGATAGGCGGCGAGATAGACGTCGAAGGCGTTGGTGCCGCTGGTGAGATCGAGGATCAGCTTCTGGTAGCGATCGGCTTGCAGGAGCGGCAAGAATTCGAGCCGGATGCCGCTGGCATTGGTGAATTCCTCGCAGAAATTGGTGATCTGCGTGAAGCTGGGCGTGGTGCTCCAGGTGATCTTAAGCGTGGTGCCCGCATAGGTGCGGGGAAGGCTGCGGGTCGCGGCGGCCCCGGCCGCCTGCGCCTTCGCCTGGCGAAAGGAACTGCCGAGAAGTGCGGCGGATGCTGCCGTCGCGATGAGCCCACGGCGTGTGATGCCTGTCATGACTCCTCCCTTGCGTCGGTTTTTCTTCAGGTTTTTCAGACGGAATGTCTGTTGCGGCCCACACTACGCCCGAAGGATGGGCCCGCAACCGAGCAAGGCCGATCTCTGGGTAAGGTTGGGCAGCGGCGACGGGGGTGCGTGCCTACGGTTCAGCCTTTGACCGAACCCATGGTGAGGCCCCGCACCAGATATCGTTGCATGACCATGGCGAACACCACGACCGGCGAGGAGATCATCAGCGCCGCGGCGCCGATCGCCCCCCATTGCACGCCATATTCGTTGCGGAAGCCGACGATCGACAACGGCGCCGTCGCCGCGTGGGTGTTGGTCAGCGCCAAGGCGAACAGGAACTCGTTCCAGCAGGCGATGAACACGAACACGCCGGTCGCAACCAGGCCCGGCGCGACCAGCGGCAGGATCAGACGCCGGAACACCTGGAACTCGCTGCAGCCGTCGATGATCGCCGCCTCGCGCACTTCATGGGGCACATCGCGGAAGAAGCCGCGCAAGAGCCAGATCGCAAACGGCAGATTGAAGGCCGTGTAGATGACGATGAGAGCGCCGTAGGTGTCGAGGGCGCCCAGGCGCGAGGCGATCAGGTAGACCGGAACCAGCAGCGCCACCCCCGGGACCATGCGCGCGACCAAGATTGCCATCAGGAACAAGCGGCCGCGCATCCTAAGCTGCGCCAGCGCATAGGCGGCAGGCGCGGCCACCGCCAGGATCAGCAGGGTCGCCGTCACCGCCACCACGATGCTGTTCATCAGATAGGACTGGAAGCCGACTTCGCGGAAGATGCTGCGGAACCCGTCGAGCGTCGGGGTGAACAGGAAGCGCGGCGGCATGGTCAAGGTGTCGATCGGGCGGCGGAAGCCGGTCAGCACCATCCACAGATAAGGAAAGAGATAGATGAAGGCGATCACCATCCAGGCGCTGGTGAGGGCGACCCGGATCGCCTCGCGGCGTGCGGCGGCCGGCCGCATCATCGCTCCGCCATCGCCGATTTGAACAGGCGCTGCAGCAAGGGCGCGCTCACCGTCATCACGATCGCCACGAAGATCCAGGCGATGGCGGCGGTTCGTCCGATGTCGAAGGCCGAGAAGCCGGTTTTGTAGGTGAAGATGGTGATCGTCGTAGTCCGGTCGCCGGGTCCGCCGGAGGTGAGCAGCCAGATCTTGTCGAAGTCGCCCATCGCCGCGATGCAGCGGAACGAGGCCGCGATCATCATGTAAGGCAACAGATGCGGCAGCAGAATGTAGCGAAACAGCTGCACCGGCGAAGCGCCGTCGACCTTGGCGGCACCCAGCAGATTCTCATCGATCGACTGCAGGCCGGCGAGGATCACCAGCATGAAGAACGGTGTGGTCTGCCACACATCCATGACGATCATCGACGGCAACGCCATGTTCAAATCGAGCCACGGCACCGAGGGCAGCCCGATCGCCACGAGCACCCAGTTGAACACCCCGCTCTCCTGCTCGTAGAGCAGCTTCCAGAAGATGCCGATGACCGCCGGCGTGACCACCATCGGGATCATCATGACCGAGCGAAAAAATGAACGCCAAAAGAAGTCCAGGTTCAGCAGCAAGGCGAAAGCCGTCCCCAGGGTCAGCCCGCATGCGATCGATCCCGCGGCGTAGGTGACGGTGACCCGCACCGCCGTCCAGAACTCGCGGTTGGTGAGCACGTCTTGATAGTTGGAGAGACCGGCCGGGTCGTCCATGCTGCCGGGATCGACCAGCACCCAGTGGGTGAAGCTGGCGTGGAGCGCATAGAGCATGGGCCCGGCATAGACCCCAAGCAGCACCACCACGGCCGGCATGATGAACCAAACCTGAGGCCCGGCGCGCCAACGCAGCCAGGCTTGCCATAGCGAGGCTTTGGCGACCCCGCGCGTCTGGGCGAGCTCGACTGCCATCAGCCCTCGGGCGACCCCAGCCGCTCCGTCAATGCCATGAGCATCTCCTGCAGCCGGGCCGTGGACGCCACCCGCCCGCAAGTCGAGCAGGCGCCCGGTCCGTCGACAACGCCCGCCCTGCAAGCATAGGGGTAAAGTGGAGTAAGACGCCGACTAAGTGCCGATGCGGAGCGGTGCGGCGAGATCCCTGAGCGCGGCGATCAGGCTGAGAGCGGTGATCTTGCCGGTGCCCGGGTTATCCTCGCTCGGCACGTTCTCGATCGCCATCGAGAAGCGCGCGCTGTCGGCCTCGACCTCGATGCGATGGGTGTTGCGGGTGAGCGCCGGGTCGGCCCAGACCTCGAGCTGGGTTCGATCCGGACCGATACCGGCCAAGGCCAAGGCGGCCGCCACGTTGACGTTGGCTGGAAAGGCGCGCGCCCCCTCCCGCGCAGTGCCGGCGAAGACGCGAAGCGGCTGGGTCAACTGGCTCACGTCGATCCCCTGTTGCTTGAGATAGGGAGCGCCTGCCAGCGAGCGCGGCGGCTTGGCCGTGACCATGCGCACGCTCGAGATCGTGCCGATCGCAGCGGCGCGCACGGCATCCAAGCCGAGGAGCGCACCCGTCGCCAGGATGAGGCGGCCCCCGGACTTGGCCGCGCGATCGACCATCTCCGGGTGATCCAGCAGGGCGGCGGCGCTGACCGTGAGCACGATCCGCCCCAGATCCAGCGCCGGGCCGACGGCTTCGACAAAGGCCGCGGCCGGCACACATTCGATGATGACATCGGCGAGCTCAGGCAAGGCTGCAAGCGGCTCGATCCGGGGCGGCCGGCGAAGCGTTGCGGCGTTGCGGGCGGCCTTTGCCACATCCCGGGCGGCCACCGCGACCAGCTCGAAGCCGGGAATGCCGGCATCGAGGCGGCGCGCCACCTCGCGCCCGATCGCCCCGAATCCGGCGATGGCAACTTTGCGGAACGACGCTTTCATCGGTCTTCCGGGTGGTCCATTGCGTAGACCCTTACCTGCATGCCCTTGAACTCGATCATACGCTCGAAACGCTCGCCGATCTTCTCGGCGACTCGAATTGAGGCGACATTGGCGGGGTGGATAAGGCTGATCAACCGCTTCACGCCCAAACGCCGAAAGGCATCGTCGCGGGCGGCGGTAGCTTAGCGCTGAAGCTCGGCCAGCGCGATCCGATAGTAGAAGCCGCCTTCGCCTCCGGCATTGGCGGCGATCTGCCGCTGCAAGCTTGCTTGGAGCGCGGCCTTGATATCCTCGGAGGCCGGTAGCTCGCGATCGGTCCAGAAGCGGCGGCTCTGGTCGAAGAACCCGACCCGCGCCAGGAAGGACGTGCCGAAATAATACGAGGCTTCCAGCGAGTCGTCATAGCCGGTCATGCGGAAGGAGCCTTCCGGCTGCCAGGATTGCCCGAGGCACCAGTCGAGCATCCGGTCGATCTCCCGCCCCATCGCCTGGCGCTGCTCCGGCGAGGCATGGGGCCAGCCGAGCCGGAAGATCTCCACCACATCCATGTTGTGATGGTTCATATACCCATCGCGGTTGAGCCAGCCCCTGGGATAGCGTTGATCCTTGATCTGCAGCGTGGTGTCGATGAGCTGCGGCCAGTCCGGCACCTGCCCCTTCAAATAGCTGACGATATGGAAGGTGATGCTGAGATCGGTGGTCTGCGTGAGCCGGCCGCCGCTTCGATAGGTGGCGCTCCAGTAGCCGGTCGCGGGATTCCGGAGCTCGTCGAGGAGAAGGCCGGTCAGCGCCGTCTTCAGGCGCTCGTCCCATTCATAGCCGATCGGCTGGTCGCGAAGGATGAGCCGGGTCAGCGCCGAGAGCGTCTCGTTGAGCTCGCGCCGGCGCTCGATGCCGTCCCTCGCAAGGTCGGAGGTGACGAGCTCCACGATGTGCTGGCGCAGGCGCCGCGGGCTGTTGACGCGGTCGAGGATGCGGACGGGAACCGGAGGACTGAGGCCCGCCCGCGACAGCTCGGCAATGTGATCGTAGGTCGCATCGAGCTTGAGGAACCATTCGGTGTAGCAATTGCCCCAGGCGCCGTCCTGATCCTGCATATCGGGAAAATCCCGAGCGTGCGCCAATTCGATGTCGAGATCGACCAGCCGCTCGGCGATGCGCAGCCAATGGGCGCTCGAGCTTGCCAGCCATTCGATCTCGCGCAGGATCTGGTGGGCGCAGAATGCGCCCACTCCGTCGCGCTCGCGCTTGGCCAGTTTCGCTACCCTCAGCCGGATCCGGTCGTCATGCTCGGCGCGATGCTGGTCGTAGCCGGGATCGAAGCGCCGAAACTCCACCGCTCGATTGAGGGGGTCGATCGGCTCGGCCGCGAAGACCGGGCATGCGAGCACGCCCGCGAACATCCACAGCGCGAGCCGGAGCCGGCGGCGGAGTCCGATCGAAGCGGGGACCGACGATTGCCAGGACTGAAGCACGGAGCAAGCTCCGATGCGAAGGGGCGGGAAGAGCCTAGCACAGATCCCTCGCCCGCTCTCAGTGCGCAGACGCCGGTTTTTCCGGCGCCGGCGGCCGCCGCATGAAGAAGACGAAGGGAATGAGCAGCGCGAAGATCGCCGCCAGGACCAGGAAGTTGTCGAGGTAGGAGAGCAAGGTCGCCTGCTGCTCGACCCGCATGGCGATGACCGCCTGCGCCTTCATCATGGCCTCGGCGGCGGTGCCGCCGTCGCCCAGCATGCGGGCCTGCAGCGCCTCGGCCATGTCGGCATAGTTCCGGCTGTAGGCGCCGACATGCTCGACGAGGACGTTCTGGTGATACTGGGAGCGCCGGGCGAGCAAGGTCGTCAGCACGGCGATGCCGACGCTGCCGCCGAGATTGCGCGACAGGTTCACCAAGGCGGAGGCATTGTTGTAGCGCTCGACCGGCACACCGGCATAAGCGACGGTCGAGATCGGGATGAACAGGAAGGCCAATCCCGCCGCTTGCACCATTCGGGCGATGGCGATGGTCCAGAAATCCACATCGAGATTGTACCGGCTCATGCTGGCGAGCGCTGCCGCGCTGATGGCCAAGCCGATGACGATGAGAGTGCGGGAATCGACCTTCGAAACGAGACGGCCGATGATCGGCATCAGCAGCATGATGGCGAAGCCGCCGGGCGAGATCACCATGCCCGCGTCGGTCGCGGTATATCCCAGCATCGACTGCACATAGAGCGGGATCATCGCCGTGCTGCCGAGCAGGATGAAGCCCAAGAGGAACATCAGCACATTGGACATGGCGAAGTTGGCGTTCTTGAACAGCGCCAGGTCGATGATCGGATCGGACTGCGCCAACTCCCAGACGATGAGGAAGATGAGCGCCGAAGCAGCGACGATGGCGGAGAACAGCACGAAGTTGGAGCTGAACCAGTCGTCTTCCTGTCCGCGATCGAGCACCACCTGGAGGAAGCCGAGACCGAGCGCCAGCAGGCCGAAGCCGAGATAGTCGACCTTGAAGCCGTGCTTCAGCTTCTCGGCGCGGGAAGCGATGAGGTGCGGCGGATCGGAGATCATCGCCTCGATGAGGAAGAACAGGATGATGCTCACCGGCACGTTGACCAGGAACACCCAGCGCCAGGAGAAGTTGTCGGTGATCCAGCCGCCCAAGGTCGGGCCGATCGCCGGCGCGAAGACCACGGCGATGCCGTAGAAGGCGAAGGCCATGCCGCGCTGATGCGGGGGAAAGTTGTCGGCGAGGATCGCCTGGCTGCTCGGCTGCAGGCCGCCGCCGGTCAGGCCCTGGAGGGCGCGAAAGGCGATCAGCATGGCAAGGCTCGGCGCCAGGCCGCACAAGAGCGAGCTCGCGCCGAACCCGGCGATGCACGCCATGTAGAAGCGCTTGCGGCCCAAGACCGATGACAGCCAGCCGCTCACCGGCAGCACGATCGCGTTGGTGACGAGATAGGAGGTGAGAATCCAGGTCGATTCATCCTGGCTCGCCGACATGCTGCCGGCGATGTGCTTCAAGGCGACATTGGCGATCGAGATGTCGAGCACTTCCATGAAGGCGGCCAATGCCACCACCGGGGCGATGATCCAAGGGGTCGGGGCCTTGATCGCTGGCGCGGCTTGTGGCGTGGAGTCCGTGACCGCCATGGCTCACCGCTGGGCGGGTTTGGCGCCGACATCGACGGTCGGCACCACCGACATGCCGAGGCCGGCGACGAAGCCCGGGGGCAGCTCTTCGTCGAACAGGATCTTGACCGGCACGCGCTGGACGACCTTGACGAAGTTGCCGGTCGCATTCTCCGGCGGCAGCAGGCTGAAATGCGCGCCGGTGCCGCGCTGGATACTGTCGACATGACCCTTCAGCGCCCGCTCGGGATAGGCATCGATGGCGATATCGACGGGTTGGCCGGCGCGCATGCGGGCGAGCTGCGTTTCCTTGAAGTTGGCGGTGACCCAGACCCGATTGAGCACCAGGGCCGCCAAGCCCTGATCTTTCTGCACGACATCGCCCTCACGCACGCTGCGCTTGGTGAGCGTGCCGTCGCTGGGCGCGTAGATGCGGGTATAGGAAAGGTTGAGCTCGGCCTGGTCGAGTGCCGCCCGCGCCACCTCCAACTGAGCCGCGGCGGCATGCAGCTCCGCCTGCCTGACCGCCACCTGCTGCGGGCCGATGCGCGCGGCGTCCAGGTTGGCCTCGGCCTGGATCCGCTGCGCCTCGGCGACTTTGACCTGCTGCTGGGCGGCGCGCAGCTGCGCGTCCGCGGTGCGGGTCTGCGCCACCGCCTGCTCGTAGCGCTGGCGGGAGGCAAAATCGTCGCGCAGCAGGCGCTGATAGCGATCGACATCTTCCTTGGCGCGGACCGCTTCGGCTTCGGCGGCGGCGACCTGCGCTTGCGCCTGGCCGATCGTGGCTTGTGCCAGCGCAACCCCACCCTCGGCCTGGCGGAGGGTGGCGGATGTGGTAACCCGGGTCAGCGCGAGATTGGTTTCGGCGATGTGCAGCTGCGCCTCGCCGACGGCCACGCTCGCCTTGGCGCTCTCGACCGCGATCTCGTAGTCGTGCGGATCGATCTCCAGGAGAAGGTCGCCCTTCTTGACCGGCTGGTTGTCGCCGACGTTGAGGATGAGCACCGGGCCGGCAACCCTGGGCGAGAGTCGAACCGCATCGCCGTCGATGGTGGCGTCATCGGTGCTGACGAGGTTCCGGGTCCAAAACCAATAGCCGAGGCCGCCCACGGCCAGCACCAGAAGGATCGAGGCGATGACCAGGATGCGGCGCCGGCGTTTGCCGTTGCCGGAGGCGGAGGCCGGAGCGCCGGTCGTCGGCTGGTCCGCCGGCGGACGCGGGCCGGCGGATGGAGGGCCTCCCTCCGCCTTTGGCTCGGTTGGAGCAAGGTCTGCCACGTCGGTCACCCGCCTCGGGATAGGGAGAATGGAAAGCCCGGCGACCGCTTCCGGGGCCACCGACGGCTCCGCTGCTCGAGGCGGGGCGCCCCGCGGCCAGACTTAAACTGAACGGTTCAGTTCACCCAAAGATTTCGCCCCGCCGCCGGCGGTTGTCAAGGGGTGGGCTTCCTCGCCCGCCCCGGGGCCGATCTATCCCAACCGACCGGTTTTTCGCGGAGATGCCGCGCTTCGGCCGCGAGCTTGCCACGATGTCCTCTATACTTTGAAGAGAGCAGAAAGCTGCTGGTTGCCAATTTTCTGGGGTTTGGCGAGGACGCTTATGGACCCGATCACCATCATCGCATTGACGCTCGGCGTCGGCTGGGCGAGCGGCATCAATCTCTATGCGGCGATCCTGACCTTGGGGATCATGCAAGGGACGGGTGCGATCGTGCTCCCGCCCAATCTGGAGATCCTGGCGGAGCCACTGGTCATCTTCGCCGCCGCCTTCATGTATCTGGTTGAGTTCTTCGCCGACAAGATCCCCGGCGTCGATAGCGGCTGGGACGTGTTGCACACCTTCATCCGCATTCCCGCCGGCGCCGTTCTCGCCTCCCAAGCGATCGGCCCGGTCGACCCGGCCTGGATGCTAGCCGCCGGGCTCGTCGGCGGCGTGCTCGCCGCCGGCATGCACGCGACCAAGGCCGGAACGAGGCTGGCGATCAACGCCTCGCCCGAACCCTTCAGCAATTGGGCGGCGTCGCTGGCCGAGGATGTGAGCGTGGTCATGGGTCTCTGGCTCGCGCTCAATCACCCGGTTTTCTTCATGGTGTTGCTGGCGCTGTTCGTGGCGCTGTTGGTTTGGCTGGCACCCAAGCTCTTCCGGCTGCTCCGTCGGTTGTTCGCCAAGCTCTTCGGCCGTCACAGCGCCGAGCCGCCGCCGAGCGTCGCCTAGCAGGCTCACGCCGGCTGCGTCGTCGCCAGCTCCGAGCGCGGCAGGCGGGGCAGGCGGACCATCAGCGTGCCGATCGCCGCCAGATTGACCACGTTGAAGAAGACGCCCACGCCGAAGGCCGGCTGGTAGCGGAGGAACATGTCGAAGACCAGCCCGCCGATCCAGCCGCCGAGCGCCATGCCGATGGTGCCGCTGAGATAGACGATGCCGATGCGCCAGCCCGCGTCCCGAGCCGGGAAAAGGTCGCGCACGACCAGCGAATAGGCCGGCACGATGCCGCCGAAGGCGAGCCCAAAGGCGGCGGAGAGAACGTAAAGCGCCACCAGACCGTCGACCAGCATGTAGCAGGCGAGCGTGATCGCCTGCGCCGCCGAGCCGATGAAGATCGTCTTCAGCCCACCGATGCGGTCCGACAGCCGGCCCCAGAACATGCGGCTGATAAAAGCCACGGCCAGCAGCAAAGACAGCATCTCCGCACCCCGCGCCGGCGCATAGCCGAGATCGCTGCAGAAGGCGACGGTGTGCACGATCGGCATCGCCATGGCGACGCAGCAGCCGACGATGGCGATGCTGAGCAGCGTCTGCGCCAGCACCGGATTGAGCGGCAATTCACGCCGCGGCGCGGGACCGGCGGCGCCGAGGCGGCGGGCGGCGGGCGGCGGCGGACGGCGCAAGAGGAACGCCAAGGGCAGCATGGCCGTGGTGGAGAAAATCCCGTAGCAGATCAAGGTCGCCCGCCAGCCATAGGTATCGATGCCCCAGCGGAAAAGCGGCGGGCAGATGCCGCCGGCCACACTCTGCCCCGAGGCGACGATCGACAGCGCCACGCCGCGATTCTTGTCGAACCAGCGGGTGATGTTCGACATCAGCGGCGCGAAGGTCGTGCCGTTGCCGAGCGCGCCGATGAGCAGCCCATAGGTTAGATAGAGATCGAAGGCACCGCGCGCTTGGCTCGCGAGCAGCGCGCCCAGCCCCATCATGACCGCACCCAGCATGACCGGCCGGCGCGGTCCGGCGCGGTCCGCCCACCAGCCCATGAAGATGCCGCCGACGCCCGCACCCAGCTGCGCCATCGCCGGGATCAAAGAGGGGATGGAGCGCGGCCAGTTGAACTCCGCCGCCATCGGCTTCAAACCTACGATCGCGACATATTGCGCGCCGAAGCCGATGGACATCAGCAGCAGCGAGGCGGTGGCCACCGTCCAGCCATAGGGAGTCTCGACGCTGTCGCTCGTCTGCTGCATGCGGTCTTAGCCTTCTTCGTTCCCTACCCCCCGATGTCGGCCGGATTGCAGGGCCAAAATCGGGCGAGGAGCCTACGCGATCGGGGGCGGAAATGAAATCGGCCGGCGGGCGAGGCCGTGGGTCAGCTTGGATTCTGGCCCCACTGAAGTCTTCCGCTCGTCATGCCGTATTGCTCGCATGGGGGCTAAAGGCGGTGCCGCTCGCGCTAAGAGCATAGCGCCTGAGCGGCGATCAGAGACCGATCGTAAGGCCGCCGCCAAGCGATGGACCAAATAGCTCAAGCGCCGTAAGTCCGCTCCATCAACTCCAGCGCATTCATGTGATCCGCCGTCTGCAGCGGGGAGGCGGAATTGTAGATATTGTCCCCGTACGCTGCGTTCTCACGCCTTGTGAGCGAAAAGGGAAACGGTCTTGGATACGGGTACTGTGATACGTCCGCATGCACGTTCATTCCAACGAGGCCAAAATTGATCGGTGGATTGCCGTAGGTCGCCAAGCGCTCATTTATGAAGCTCGTGAGCGGATCGAGTTGATTGGAAATTTTGGCCCAATCCAGATTCATTTCGACTTCGAGCCGGCTGAAATAGCTACGAGGCGCTTTTTCCCACTGCCCCACCGTCGCGGAGCCATTCTCGAATAGCCAGTTAGATATTTCGTCGATGAGCTGATCTGCCGTTTCGACAGGAACCTGCGTCTCCACAACAAGACCATTCGTAAAAATCGCGCATTTGTCGATTGAAACTCGAAACTCCCTAATAAAGGTGCCCCCATATAGGTTAATTCCATCATTTAAATCGTATTCTTTGACTTTTTGCGGCCCCTCCAAGAAAGAATACTTGTCCTTCAATGTTCCAATGAGACGATAAATATCATCAGTCGATATGCTCAGATATCGGATGGATTGGCTGAATGCTATTCGAGAAAGCCTCATTGCAGCCTCATCTGATCCGCGGGCGTAGGGCCAGGATCTTTTCCTGGATGAGGCCGCGTCTGTATTGGTCCCGGCGGAATGATGGGCGGAGGTGTCGGTTCATGCCGACGTGAGATGGCTCGGAGTTGTTCCTCCCAAAGCCTTCTCCCCTGATCGAGCCATTCAGGCGTTTCGTAATTCCGCGTCGCCCCGTCCAACGGATAGATGATCTGATACCGAGGTTCACCTCCTCCCATCGCGAATAGCAGATCGCTCACCGTATCAAGCGTCCAATTGCCCGGACCGCTCAGTAGCTTCGAAATCCGACTGTCCGACAGGCCAAGTCGCTTTGCGAGCGACGTTTGAGTGAGCCCAATTCGCCTCAATTCGCTCAAAACGAAGTCGTAAACGCGATATCGGTGGCGCCCCCTGAAGTACCAAAGCGTATCAGGGGGTACGCGCTCGTCGCCAACCGGCTTAGACAGCTCGGTAGTGAGAGAGGTATTCATCTAGCGACTTTCTCTTAACGCGAGGGCATGGCCCAAGCAGTTTGTCCCATTCAGTGGCGCACTCTGCGACTGCCACATTCCAATCAATGTTTTCGCGATAGTCCCAGGTCAGAGCAATAAACGTGTCCTTCTCGGAGAAGGCACCAAACGCTCGTATCCCTGGTATGGGCGCCATGCTGCGAATGTCCCAGATCTCGGCGGAAACAGGATCCGTTCGAGCCATGAACGCGTTCGGAGCCTTCCTTTGCGGCCTCTCAGCAACCGAAATTAGATCGCCGCGCGTGAACGTATCGAGCGTGGCTCGAAACTGGGTAAGCCGGTACCCGTCATGATGGGCTGCGAATGGAGGCAAAACATTTTCCAGGACCTCCGTAGATACGAACAGTGTGCGCACAACCGGGTCGCTTCGGACCCTGGGACCGAGACAAAACAGCTTCTTCTCGTGCACTCGCAGAGCTATCTTTTCTCGTATTGACATATATGTCAAGTCGGCAGTAATACAAGAATCATCAGGCACTTACTGCCGAGTTTTCTCCTCGCCGCCGGAGTTGCGACTCCGTAAAATTGACCTTTCTTCTTAACGCTAAGCATAACGGTCAGATACTCGGGGCATGAACAAGCTGCCCCCAGAGAAACGCGCCCAGATCCTCGGAATGGTGGTCGAAGGCATGTCGATCCGCTCAATCTCCAGTCTCATAGTGGCGAGCAAGAATACCATCGTAAAGTTGTTAGTCGATGCTGGTTGGGCTTGCTCGGAGTACCAGGACAAGGTGCTTCGCGATCTGCCGTGCAAACGGCTGCAGCTCGATGAAATCTGGGACTTCGTCTACGCGAAGGCGAAGAAGGCTCCGACCGAGATGAAGGCGAGCGGCGACGCTCGCGACGTGTGGACGCGGACGGCGATTTACGCTGACACCAAGCTCGCGGTGTCGTGGCTTGTCGGCAGCCGCGACACGGATGCCGCGAAGGCTTTCGTTTGCGACGTGTCCCGCCGGTTAAAGAACCGCGTGCAGATCACCACCGATGGACACAAGCGCTACATCGAGGCGGTTGAAACCGCGTTCGGCGTCGATGTGGACTATGCCACCTTGATCAAGATCTACGGGCAGACCGACGAAGGGCAGCGCCGCTACAGCCCGCCACAGATTATCGGCACTGAGACGCATTGCTGCACCGGTAATCCCGATCCGAAGCGCATCTGTACGAGCTACGCAGAGCGGGCCAATCTCACGATGCGGATGCATATGTGCAGGTTCACGAGATTGACGAATGCGTTCTCAAAGAAGGTTGGGAACCATACGCACGCCGTCGCGCTCAATTTCATGTACTACAACTTTTCTCGCATCCATCAGACGCTTCGCTGCACGCCCGCGATGGCGGCCGACGTCACCAAGACGCTTTGGTCGATTGGGGATATCGTGCGCGCGGTCGATGAATGGGAACAGTCACAAAGAAGGAACGCAGCGTGAAGCTCAGAGTGGCGTCCGCTAGGCGCGAAGAGACCTTCAAGGACATAGTTCGGATTGCGCGGAAAGATCGAGGCCGCATTCGAGCCGGTCGAATCTGTGAGATCAGAGTTGGAGACCAAAGACGACATTTCATCGTCAGGGGTCTTCCCGAGGAGTAGCGCGGGGAAATCCTAATCGATGAACCCTCGCGACAAGCCTTAAAGGTGAAGCTTGGTCACGAGTACGAGTTCGATATTCGAGCAGCCAGTATCATCGGCCAAATTTGGTGGGCATGTACTGTCGCCGACCCAGGCGCGCGCATTGCGGCATGGCTCGGCGTCCTATCTGTGGTGCTCGGATTGATCGGCGTGATCCTGGGTATTTTGGCCTTTCGCTGAAACCGACCCACTACCGCAGGTCGGGCCGGAATGGCCCTCCTTGCTTGCGGTTCTCGCGGGGTGCCGGTCTTCTATATGCTGGCGAATCAAAGAAGCCGACCGGGAGGGACGAGATGGGAGCCGGCCGCCTGAAGCACTACGGCTGGGGCCGCGAGGGCGAGGGGCTGAGCCGGGAAGAGGAGTCCTTCATCCTCGAGCGCTACCGCAAGCGCTTCGCGATCGATCGCTTCGATGAGAAGGCGCCGCCTTCGCTCTTGGAAATCAAGCTGCGTCCGCCGCGTCTGGCGCCGCCGGCGTCGCTTGCCGATCTCTGCACGAGCGAGCGCCACGACCGCATCCAGCATACCTACGGCAAATCCTTTCAAGACTATGCGCGCGGGCTGGCCGGGGACTATGCGAATGCGCCCGATGTCGTGGCCTATCCCAAGACCGAGGCCGATGTCGTCGCCCTCCTCGACTGGGCGGGCAGCGCCGGTGCCGCGGTCATTCCCTTTGGCGGCGGCTCCAGCGTGGTGGGCGGCGTCGAGCCGAGGGCGGAGGCGCCCCGCTACAAGGCCGCCCTCTCCATCGATCTTCGTCACATGGGCCGCGTCATCGAGGTCGACCGCCGGTCCCGCGCGGCGCTCATTGAGGCCGGCGCCTTCGGCCCGGCCTTGGAAACCGAGCTGAAGCGCCACCAGCTGACACTCCGCCACTTCCCGCAAAGCTTCGAGTATTCGACCTTGGGCGGCTGGATCGCGACGCGCTCGGGCGGGCATTTTGCCAGCCTCTACACGCATATCGACGATTTCGTCGAGAGCTTGCGGGTGGTGACGCCGAAAGGCCTCATCGAGACAAGGCGCCTGCCCGGCTCGGGTGCCGGCCCCAGCCCCGACCGGATGTTCATCGGCTCGGAGGGCATTCTCGGCATCATCACCCAGGCCTGGATGCGGCTGCAGGATCCGCCGCGCTTTCGCGCCGGCGGCGCAGTCGGCTTCAAGGATTTCTTCGCCGCCGCCCGGGCGCTCCGGGTGATCGCCCAGGCCGGCCTCTACCCCTCGAACTGCCGCATCCTCGATCCCAAGGAAGCCTATAACACCGGCGCCGGCGACGGCACCCGGGCGATCATGGTTCTTGCCTTCGAGTCGGGCGATCACCCGGTCGAGCCGTGGATGCGCCGGGCGCTCGAATGCTGCGCCGATCATGGCGGCCAGCCCGATGCTCCGGAGACGGAGGACGCGCACCGGGACGGTGCCGCCGGACGCTGGCGCAACGCCTTCATCCGCATGCCCTATGCGCGCGAGCGTCTGGTCGGCCGCGGGATCATCAACGACACCTTCGAAACGGCCATCACCTGGGAGCGCTTCGAGTCCCTCCACGACCGGGTGAAGCGGGCAACCGAGGCGGCGATCCTGGCCGCCACGGGCCGAGCCGGCGAGGTCACCTGCCGCTTCACCCATGTCTATCCCGACGGCCCGGCGCCTTACTTCTCCTTCCATGCATTGGGCCGCCATGGACAGCTCGTCGAGCAGTGGCGCCGGATCAAGACCGCGGCCTCGGATGCCCTCATCGAGGCCGGCGGCACCATCACCCACCATCACGCCGTCGGCCGCGAGCATCGGCCCTGGTACGATCGGCAACGTCCGGCATTGTTCGCCGAAGCCTTGAAGGCGGCCAAGCATGCCGTCGATCCCCAGGGGCTGCTCAATCCCGGCGTTCTGATCGATCCCATTTGAGGACGCGGCCATGGCGATCGAGCGCCCGGTCACAGCTTTGGTCTTCGACGTATTCGGCACCTGCGTCGATTGGCGCGGCAGCATCATCGGCGAAGCTGACCGATGGGCGCGCCAGTTCAGCCGAAAGATCGACGGCGCCGGCTTGGCCGATGCCTGGCGCGCCAAGTATCAGCCGGCGCTGGAAGAGGTCCGTTCCGGCCGCCGCCCCTTCGCCAGCCTGGATGTGCTGCACCGGGAAAGCCTCGACGGCCTCGCTCGGCGGTTCGGGCTCGAAGGCCTGAGCGAGGCCGCTCTGCAGCACATCAACACGGTGTGGCATCGCCTCAATCCATGGCCGGACACGGTGCCTGGCTTGCTTCGCTTGCGCAGCCGCTACCTGATCGCACCCTTGTCCAACGGCAATATGCGCCTGCTCTCGCAGATGGCGAAACGGGCCGGAATGCCGTGGGATCTGGTGCTCTCAGGCGAGCTGTTCGGCAGCTACAAGCCGGAGCCCAAGGTCTATCTGGGCGCTGCCCAGCTCCTCGGCCTGCCGCCCCAGCAAGTCATGATGGTGGCCGCCCACAATGCCGATCTTGCCGCCGCTCAGGCGCTCGGGCTCCAGACCGCCTTCGTCCTGCGGCCAAGCGAATATGGCCCCGGCCAGAAGACCGATCTCAAGGCGAGCGGCACCTGGGATGTCCTTGCCGAAGACTTCGAGCACCTGGCCGAAACGCTCGGCTGCCCCTGAGGGGGCCGGCCGCGCGCCAGCGCCAATCTGGACCCTGCGCCGCAACTGAGCCAAGATTGTCCTCGCTAGCCTGCAAGGACGCGCTCCCACGCCACCCGGAAGAAGCCGTTGAACCGCATCCAAGGACGGCAGAGATGACGGACTCCGCTGTCCCAGGGTTGGACGCCTTGTTCCATGGCTCCATTCTGGATGACGCCGGAATCGGCGTCTGGGTGACGGACCTCGATTGGCGGCTCATCTCGCTCAACGAGGCCTGCGCCCGGATGTGCGGCTACGGCTCGGCGGCCGAAATGGTGGCCGAGGTGCGCAGCCTCGAGGCGGCGCGCTACGTCGACCCGGCGCAACGCATGGAGATGTATCGCACGCTCTCCCTCGGGCTCACCGTGCGTGGCATGTTGGTCCAAATCCGCCGGCGCGACGGCTCGCCTTTTTGGGCGCTGGTGACCGCGGCACCCGAGCCCAGGGGCGTGGGCCAGGCCAAACGCTTCATCGGTTCCACCATCGATGTCGATGAGCTTATCCGCACGCGCGAAGCGCTTCGGATCGCCGAGGTCAGCTATCGCGGCATCTTCGACAACGCGACCGAGGGTATCTACCGCTCGAGCCCGGAAGGTCGCCAGCTTCGCGCCAACGCCGCCCTCGTCCGCCTCAATGGCTATGACAGCGAGGCGGAGATGCTGGCGGCGGTCCGCGACATCGCCAAGGAGTGGTATGTGGATCCCGGGCGGAGAGCGGAGTTCCAGCGTCTGCTCGCCGCCCACGGCCGTATCGCCGATTTCGAATCCGAGGTCTACCGGCACAAGACGCGGGAACGGATCTGGATCACCGAGAATGCCTGGTTGGTGCGCGATGGCGAGGGCAAACCGCTCTACTACGAAGGCACCGTCCAGGACATCACCCAACGCAGGCGCGCCGAGGCAGCGCTCAGGCTCAGCGAGGTCCGCTTCCGCGACTATGCCGAGACCGCCTCCGATTGGTTTTGGGAGACCGGGCCTGACCACCGCTTCGTCCACATCTCCAGCTCCGAACGGCTGAACCCGAAGCGCTCGGAGGAAATGATCGGCCAACGCCGGCTCGATGTGGCCACCGCCTCGGCCGTCGAGGCCCAATCATTGCGCCGGCACCTGGTCGAGCTCGAGGCGCACCAGCCATTCCGCGATTTCGTCTATCGCATGATCGGCGACGACGGCACGACCCAGTACATCTCCACGAGCGGCAAGCCGATCTTCGACGAAGCCGGCGGTTTTCAGGGATACCGGGGGAGTGCGCGCGTGGTGACCGAGAGCATCCTGGCCGAGACGCGATTGCGCGAGGCCAAGGTCGCGGCGGAAGCGGCGAGCGACGCCAAATCGGCCTTTCTCGCCACCATGAGCCACGAGCTCCGCACGCCGTTGAATGCCATCATCGGCTTTGCCGAGCTCATGATGAACCAGGCGACCGGCCCGCTGCCGCCGCGCTACATCGAGTATTCCGCCAACATCGCCGAGAGCGGCCAGCATCTCTTGCAGCTGGTCAACGACGTGCTCGACATGTCGAAGATCCTCGCCGGCCATATGAACCTGGACGAGGAGCGAGTGATGCTCGCCGACGTCTGCCGCCGCCATATGAAGCTCATGGCCGCCAAGGCGACCGAGAGCGGCGTCGCTCACAAGCTCATCGTGCAGGCGGACTTGCCGCCGGTGCTCGTCGATCCGCTGCGGCTCGGCCAGATTCTGTTCAACCTCATCTCCAACGCGACCAAGTTCACCCCGCGCGGCGGGCAGGTGGAGATATTCGCCGGGCTGGAGGCGGACGGACGGATTGCGGTCGCCGTCAGCGATACCGGCATCGGCATGTCGGCGGCGGAGGTCGCGATCGCGCTGGAGCCGTTCCGGCAGGTCGACGCCACCAGTGCGCGGCGCTTCGAAGGGACCGGGCTCGGGCTGCCGATCAGCAAGAGCCTGGCCGAGCTGCATGGCGGCGAGCTCCGCATCGAGAGCCGCAAGGGGCGCGGCACCACGGTCACGGTGCTGCTGCCGGCGAGCCGGGTCTTGCGCTGAGCCTCGCGACCGTTCCGGTTACTTGGCGAGCGCCCGATCGACCGCCAAGTAGTCCTCGACGCCGACGATGTCCGCCATCACTTCAGGGCTGACGGAGCGCCCCGATGGGAGCGGCAATCCCCGGCGCATGCCCGCCAGCGCATCGCGGAAGGCGGCGGCGGCGGCGAATATCAGCGATACGCCGTAGAGCGCCACCTCGAAACCGAGATCGTGGACCTCGCCCGGCGGGCGCGGCGCACGGCCGGGCTCGTCCACCTGGACGATCTGGGGCAGTGCCGCGGCGGCGCGGATGCGTTTGAGCTCGCCGGCGCCGGCCGGCCCGGTCACGAAAACGAGGTCGGCGCCGAGATCGGCGAAGGCGGCGGCGCGCCAGAGCGCCTCCCGAAGGCCGCTTGCCGGCCCGGCGGCATTGCGCGCATCGGTGCGCCCAATTATCAGGATATCGGCGCCCGCCTCGCGGGCCTGCACCGCCGCCTTCACCCGGCGCACGGCGTCGGCCCGAGGCACCACCGCGCCCGGAGCGCCGAAGTCGCGCTTCGGGCTCTCCTGATCCTCCAGCATCAGACAGGCGGCTCCAGCGCCGGCCAGCCCGCGCACGGTACGCTGCACGTTCTGCGCATTGCCGAAGCCGGTATCGGCATCGACGATCAGCGGAATGGCCGCGGCGGCGGTCACGTTTCGAGCCTGATCCGCCATCTCGCCATAGGAAAGCAGGCCCGCATCCGGCACCCCGAGGCGGCCGGCGGAGACCGAAAAGCCGCTCAAGAAGGCGGCCGGAAAGCCGGCACGGGCGATCATCCGGAAACCGAGCGCATCGTAGCAGCTCGGCACCGTGAGGCCGCCGCGGCGTAGCAGGGCACGCAACCGCTGGCTGGGCGTGCGGGCCTTCTTCATCCTGGGCATCCTCCGACACGCTTCTAGGCCCCACTCTTGCAGGCATGGGGCCGCGCACCAACCAAATCTTTAGCGAGCCATCGGCAGCGCCGATGCGGGGATCACCCGCCGCTCAGCGCCTGCACGATCTGCACGGCATCGGTGGGCCCCAGCGAGCGCGCCATATCGAATTCCTGCTCGCCGTTGACGAAGAACCGGATGTGGCGCCGCATCCTCTCCTGCTCGTCGATGACGCGGAATCTGAAGCCGGGATATCGACGGTCAAGGTCGGCCAACAGATCCGCAAGCGTGGCGCCCGTCGCGTCGACCTCCCGCTCTTTGGTGTAGGAGCGCAGCGGCGTTGGAATCAGCACTTTCATCGGCTCACCCTCGAGGAGAAGATTCGCCCATCCAAGAACGACCGTCTCACGGCAGCTCCGCCGTCTCGAGCGCGTAGATTTCGGGAAGGTGTCGCGCCATGCAGGACCACCGCTTGCCCTCTTCACGGCTCATCCACAGCTCGCCGCTCGTGGTCCCGAAGTATAAGCCAACGGGATCCCGCCCGTCCGCCGTCATCGCTTGGCGCTTGACCGTCCACCAGGCCTGTCGCTGCGGGAGGCCGGCAGCCTGACGCTGCCAGCTCTTGCCGCCATTCTTCGTGACATAGACGCTGGGAACGCCGTCCGGGCTCGTGCGCGGCCAAACGCTGGTGCCGTCCATCGGCACCACCCAAGCGGTGTCCGCATCGCGCGGATGCACCACCACCGAAAAGCCGATATCGCCGACCCGCTTCGGCATGGCCTTGCCGATCCTGACCCACTCTTTCGACGGCCGGTCGAGGCGGTAGATGCCGCAATGGTTTTGCTGATACAGGCGATCCGGTTGGCTCGGACAGAGCCGGACGCAATGGGGGTCGTGGAAGGCAAGATTGGCCGCATCGAACCCCTCGACCACTTCGAGGCCGCCGACGATGGGCGCCCAGCTTCGGCCGCGGTCCAAGGATTCGTGCACGCCGCCGCTCGACATGCCGAGATAGAGGTGGGCGGGATCGCGCGGATCGATGTTGATCGAGTGCAGCTTCGGTCCGTCCGGCGTGCCGTCCTGCGCGCCGCCCATCCATTTTCGATACTGCGGATGGTCGTTCAGGCCGGATACCGGTTTCCAGGCAAGGCCGCCATCCTCGGAGCGGAAGAGTCCGTGGGGCGAGGTCCCCGCATACCATAGGTTCGGCTCGCTCGGATGACCGGGTGCCAGCCAGAACGTGTGATCGACGACGCGCCCCTTCTCGCCGTCCCCAGCCTTCGGAAAGGCCGGCGGCTTTGCCGCTTCCTTCCAGCTCAGGCCGAGATCGGTCGAGCGAAAGATGGTCGGGCCCAAGTGACCGGTCTTTACCGCCGCCAGCAAGGTTCGCCCGTCGCGCGGATCCAGCACGAGATGGCTGACGATGTGGCCGAGGAAATGCGGTCCGTCGACCCGCCACGTCCTTCGTGCGGCATCGCCGTGATAGAGCCAGGCGCCCTTGCGGGTGGCGACGAGCACCAGCACCCGGCGCGCCGGCCGTGGGCGCTGGGCGGATTTTCCGCGGGTGGCAGGACGCTTCGATGAAGCCGCCGGCTTCTTGGAGACGCGCGCCATGAATCACTCCTCCTTAGCTTTCGATGAGATGGGCGCCGATCGCGCCAGCCGGCGCAGGCTGTTCACCGCCTCGTTCCCGATCGACGCCGTCAAGGCGGATTGCGTCTTGCGCCAGGCGGCGAAGGCTCCGGTCAAGCGGCTCCTTCCCTTCGGCGTGATCTCGATGATCCGCGAGCGCGCATCGTCGCCCGGACGGCTCCTGACCAGTGCCTGATCCTCGACCAGCGCCAGATTGCGGGTCAACGTCGTGCGATCGGCGCCGAGCACGTGGGCCAGATCGCCGATCGATTGCGGCCCTTTCAGCTCCAGGATTGCCAGCAGCGAGAACTGCGTGGCTCTGAGGCCGTGCGGCCGCAATTCCCGATCGAATTCCCGCGTGATCGCGCGCGCCGCCCGCCTGGAGGCCAGGCACAGGCACCCGACAGTCTCGGACAGGCCAGGATCGGCAATCATCGATTACGTGTAGCTACACGTTAATGCGTCGTCAAGCGCTCGGTCTCTGGCGCCGGGGATCGCCATTGAGCGGGTTGCCGGGACGGAGCATCGTAAGCGGTGCTTTTCCCCCACCCGTGAGGCGATAGCCGGTCTGTGAGAATCTCTAGCCCTTTGTGGGTAGGGCATAGGGACTATGACGGACACGGGTGACGATCCTAGGACTACGGCCGCGCCGGCGCGGCGCGTTGAGATCTTCACGGGCGCCGGGCAGCGGCGGCGCTGGAGCGCGGAAGACAAGGTGCGGATCGTTGCCGAGAGCATGGCGCCGGGGGCGAGCGTGAG